>JBBQMI010000001.1:0-23452 GCA_038328825.1 Acidimicrobiia bacterium
GCGCCAGGTGGAAGATCCGCGGGTCGGGTTTTTCCACCCCGACTGCGCCGGAGTCGATCAGCGTCTCGACCTCCACCCCCATCCCCGCGCCGACCTGGAGGACCTCGAGCTCTCGTAGGCGGTCGGCCATCGTGCCGCCGGCATTCGACACGACGCCGAGCCGGATCCCCGCCGCCGCGATCTTGCGCAGCGCGTCGATCGATCCGGGGATCACGCGCATCCACAGTCCGTCGGTCGCGAACTCGCTGGCGAGGTGCTCGATCGCCTCGTCGATCCGGTCGCCCGGTACGCCGCACTCGGTCGTGAAGGCAATGAGATACGCACGCCAGAAATCGGCCATCGGCGCTTCGTCGTCCCAGTTTCCGTTCGGGTCGACGGAGACCGGCGACGACGCGGCACCGGCGTAGTGCGCGCGATCGGTGCGGGCCGGGTCGACGGGGATCTCGGCGCGCGCGAGCGCCCCGATGATCGGTTCCGGCGACGGCAGGAGGAACACCCCGCCGACGTCGAGGAGAAGCGTGTCGATGTCGGGCGTGTCGATGTCGGGCGTCAAGCACGCAAAGCTACCGGGAGCGAGGAGGGGTGGCTGGTACCGTGCCCCGCATGGAGTTTCGCCGGATCAACGCCCTCCCGCCCTACGTCTTCGCCGCGATCGACGCGCTGAAGATGGAGGCCCGGCGCGGTGGGGAAGACGTGATCGACCTCGGCTTCGGCAACCCCGACGTCCCGAGCCCCAGGGTCGCCGTCGACAAGCTCTGCGAAGCGGTCCAGAACCCGAAGAACCACCGCTATTCCGCCAGTCGCGGCATCCCGAAGCTCCGCCTCGCGATCAGCGACCTGTACCGCCGCAAGTTCGGCGTCGAGATCGACCCCGACACCCAGGCGTGCACGAGCATCGGTGCGAAGGAGGGGTTCTCGCACCTCATGTGGACGCTGCTCGGTCCGGGCGACGCCGCGCTGGTACCGAGCCCGTCGTACCCGATCCACATCTGGGGCCCGATCCTCGCCGGCGCGGAGGTGCGCCACGTCCGCCTCGGTCCGGAGCAGGACTTCTTCGAGAACCTGATGGAGGCGTGGGAGGACTCGTGGCCACGTCCGCGGGTGGTCGTGCTGTCGTTCCCGCACAACCCGACGACCACGTGTGTCGATCTCGACTTCATGCAGCGCATGGTCGACTTCGCGCGGGAGCACGAGGTGATCCTCGTGCACGACTTCGCCTACGCCGATCTCGGCTTCGACGGGTCCCAGCCGCCGTCGATCCTGCAGGTACCCGGCGCCACCGACGTCGCGGTCGAGCTGTACACGCTCACGAAGTCGTTCTCGATGGCCGGCTGGCGCATGGGCTTCCTCGTCGGCAACGAGGAGTGCGTGGCCGCGCTCGCGAAGCTCAAGAGCTACCTCGACTACGGCACGTTCCAGCCGATCCAGATCGCGTCGATCGTGGCGATGAACGACGCGCCCGACTACCCGCTCGAGGTGAACGAGATCTACAAGGGCCGCCGCGACGCGCTCATCGACGGGCTCGATCGCGCCGGATGGCACATCGAGAAGCCCAAGGGCACGATGTTCGTCTGGGCACCAGTGCCCGAGCCGTACCAGGAGCTCGGCAGCCTCGAGTTCGCGAAGATGCTCGTGCGCGAGGCCAAGGTCGCGGTGTCGCCCGGCATGGGCTTCGGCCCCGGTGGCGAGGGATTCGTTCGCTTCGCCCTGGTCGAGAACGAGCAGCGGATCGGCCAGGCCGTCCGCGGCATCAAGAAGGCCCTCACCAAGCTCGGGTGAATCACTCCGGCGTCGGAAACCCCTCAGGGATGAGGGATGTTCGACGCCAAAGCGGGGGGTTCAGCCCTCAAGGCCGAGGAGACAGAAGGCGACTGCGGCGTCGGCCACCCGATCCACTGGCTCCTCGCGGCTGAACAGGAACGTCCGGGCGAGCTGCTGCACCACGCCGAGGATCGCGTACGCGACGACCTGCGGGTCCTGGTCGGCGGCGCGTCCGGCCCCGATCGCGTCCTTGAGGTGCCGGGCGAGGTCGTCGACCGCGACCTCCTGGCCCTTGCGCAGCACCGGCGAGAAGCGCTCTTCGGTCGCGGCGAACTGGAAGAGGGTGAGCGAGTCGCGGTGTTCGGAGAACCACTGCATCGACGCCCGGATGCCGAGCTCGATGCGGCGGACGGGATCCGGTTCCTCGCCGATCGCCGCGTGCTGGGTGCGGCGGAGGTCGAGCTGCGCGGCTTCGAGCAGCTGCGCGAGGAGCTCCTCCTTGCTGGAGAAGTACCAGTAGAAGACGCCCTTGCCGACGCCGATGCTCGTGACGATGTCGGACACCGAGGTGGGGTGGAAGCCCCGCTCGGCGAACAGGCGCGTCGACTCCGTCATGATCTGCCGACGGCGGTCCTTCCCGCGCTGCGTGAGCTTCCGGGTCAAGGGCGCGGAGGCTACGAGGGCCCCGACCAGACGGTCAAGATCGCGGCGCGTGAGCCGGTGGGTTGCTCGCGTCGGGTTCAGCCAATCGTCAGCCGGGGTTCGTGGGCCGGCAATCCGTGCGCGCGTCGATGGCAACGTCGTGGGCGCATCATCACGGTGAGAGTCGGGGCGCACGGAGGCAGTTCGCATCCATCGCACAGCGCAGTGAGGAGTCCCGGTGGCGAATCGGCTCGATCAGGTGAGGGAGTGGCTGGCGGAACTGGGCAGCAGCGGCGCGACGGCCAATGCCCGCGGCGAGCTGGAGCGGCGGGCCGCCGAGCACCAGATGCTCGCTTCGCTGGAAGGAAGCGCTCCGACGGTAGGCACGCCCGACGTCGCGGCGGCGTGACGCCCGCGGAGCACCCGTAGCCAGTCAGGCTTGGGTCACCTACGCTTCCGGGGGTGATGTACTGGATGCTGAAGGCCGTGCTCACCCCGGTGCTCTACGGCGTGTTCCGCGTTCGGGTCGAGGGCCGCGGGAACATCCCCCCGAGCGGTCCGGTGATCTACGCCGCGAACCACCGGTCGTTCATCGATTCGATCTTCCTGCCGCTCGTGCTGCGGCGGCGGATGACGTTCGTGGCCAAGGCCGAGTACTTCGACGACCCCCGGTCGGCCTGGTTCTTCCGTGCCGTCGGCCAGATCCCGATCCGGCGCGAGGGCGGGAGTGCGAGCCAGCGCGCGCTCGACGCCGCCACCGACGTGCTCGAGCAGGGCGGTCAGTTCGGGATCTACCCGGAGGGCACGCGGACGCGCGACGGGTTGCTGCACCGCGGCCACACCGGCGTGGCCCGTCTCGCGCTGAAGACGGGCGCGCCGCTCGTGCCCGTCGGTCTCGTCGGCACCGACGAGATCCAGCCGACCGACTCGAAGCTGCCGAAGTTCTTCCGCACCGTCACCGTGCGCTTCGGTGCACCGATCGATCTGACCCACTACGAGGATCGCGCCGACGACCACCTCGCGTTGCGTCAGCTCACCGACGAGGTCATGTACGAGATCCACGCGCTGTCGGGGTACGAGTACGTCGACACCTATGCGACCAAGAGCGCCGCGGGCGACAGCACCCGGATCGACCTGTCACCCGAGGTCGTCGACCTCCCCGTGCGGGTGGCGACGCTCGCGAGCTGAGCCGGCCCGTGGTCTCGACGCGCAGCGGTCGTGCGGATCAGGCCCAGTCGCGGGAGCGATCGACCGCGCGTGACCACCCGGCCCGTCGGGCCCTGACCTCGTCGGCACCCATCGTGGGATCGAACGACGCTTCCTCACGCCAGGCGGCCGCGGCGTCGACGGGGGTGTCCCACACACCCTCCGCGAGCCCGGCGAAGTAGGCCGCGCCGAGCGCGGTCGTCTCCTGGATCACCGGACGGCGCACGGTCACGCCGAGCAGGTCGGCCTGGAAGCGGCACAGCAGGTCCATCCGGCTCGCACCACCGTCGACGCGCAGCTCCGCGGCGCGCGCCCCGCTCGCTGCGGTCATCGCGTCGACCACGTCGGCGGTCTGGTATGCCATCGCCTCGACTGTGGCGCGCGCGAGCTGGGCCCGCCCGGTGCCGCGCGTGAGCCCGAGGATCGCGCCGCGTGCGTACGGATCCCAGTAGGGCGATCCGAGGCCGGTGAACGCGGGGACGAAGTAGACCCCACCGGTGTCGTCGACGCTCTCGGCGAGGGGGCCGGTCTCGTCGGCGCTCGCAATGATCCCGAGCCCGTCGCGCAGCCACTGCACCGCGGCGCCGGTCACGAAGATCGAGCCCTCCATCGCGTACGTCGTGGTCGCGCCGAGGGTCCACGCCACGCTCGTGAGGAGACCGTCGACGGGCGGGGGGAGCGTCGATCCGAGGTTGAGGAGCACGAACGACCCGGTGCCGTAGGTGTTCTTCGCCATCCCCGGCTCGAAGCACGCCTGGCCGAACAACGCGGCCTGCTGGTCGCCCGCCATCCCGCTGACCGGCACCTGGAGTCCCGCGGCCGCCGCCGGATCGGTCGTGCCGAAGCGTCCGCTGTTCGGCAAGACGCTGGGGAGGCAGCTCCGAGGGACGCCGAACAGCCGGCACAGGTCGTCGGACCACTCGAGCGCGCCGATGTCGAAGAGGAGCGTGCGCGACGCGTTCGACGGGTCGGTGGCGTGGACGGCATCGGGACCGGGGCCGCCGGTGAGCTTCCACAACAGCCACGAGTCGACGGTGCCGAACAGCAGGTCGTCGTCGGCGATCACGCCGCCCTCGGTCAGGAGCCAGTGCAGCTTCGTCGCCGAGAAGTAGGGATCGAGGACGAGGCCGGTCCGACTGCGCACCCCGGGTTCCTCGCCCGCGGCCTTGAGGTCGTCGCAGCGCGCGGCGGTGCGACGGTCCTGCCAGACGATGGCCCGGTGGCGGGGGCGGCCGGTGCTGCGACTCCACACGACGGTGGTTTCACGCTGGTTCGTGATGCCGATGGCGACGACCGGCCGGTCGGCGTCGGCGAGATCGCGGGCGACGTCGCCGAGCACCGCGAGCGTCGCCGCGTAGATCTCCTCGGGGTCGTGCTCCACCCACCCCGGTTGCGGGAAGTACTGGGGGAACTCTCGGTACGACCACGCCTGCGGAATCCCGTCGCCATCGACCGCGAAGGCACGCACCCCCGTGGTGCCGGCATCGATCGCGAGCAGGACGCCTCCGTGGTTCGCTCCAGTGCGCCGCCTCGATCGCCCACCCGTCGCCGAGCCGTCCGGTGTGACCGGCGGCCCCGTTGCGCTCACTGCGTCACCGGCCCGGGCTCACCCGAGGACGGTGCGTCGGCGAGGCTCGGCGAGCTGCGCGGGCGCAGCTTCCTCGACGCGCTCGTCGGGTCCGCGCAACGCGTCGACGAGCTTCCGGGCGACGGGGCGGTCCCGCGGTCGGAACTCGAGGACGACGACCCGCCCGGGAGCCGGGGCGATCCGGAGCTGGAACATCGGGAGGCGTGCCCGCACCCGGAGCAGCTCGAGCGCGTCCATGCGCCGCTGGAGGAGCAGGTCGGCATCGAGGAGGGGACGGCGCCGGCGGGGCGTGTCGAACACGAGCATCCGCTCGCTCGTGACGGCGAGCACGTAGATCGCACGGCCGGTGACGATCAGCGGGATCCCGGCTCGTTGGTCGGCCATCCACACCTTGCAGCCGGTGAGGAGGGTCTCGTCCGGCCGGAGCAACGGCTCCGTGGCCCGACGGACGTGCGCGAGCGTGGTCTTCCGGGTCATCATCGACACGCTACCGGCGACCGGCGGGGAGTCGGTGGCATCTCGATGGTGCAGCGGCGTGGCCCGGTGACGGTCGGAGGGCGTGGATGCGAGTCGGAGTTCTGACGGGTGGCGGAGATTGTCCGGGTCTCAACGCGGCGATCCGCGGGATCGTCCGCAGGGGCGAGGGGGAGTACGGCCACAGCGTGATCGGCTTCCGTCACGGCTGGAGGGGAGTGGTCGAAGACGAAGCCGTCGACCTCACGATCGCGTCGACGCGGGGGATCCTGCCTCGCGGTGGGACGATGCTCGGCTCGTCGCGGACCAACCCCTACGGCACCGACGACGGCGTCGCGCGGGTGCTCGACACCCTCGAACGCGAGCGCATCGACGCGCTGATCGCGATCGGGGGCGAGGACACCTTGGGCGTCGCGGCCAAGCTCGGTGCGGAAGGTGCGAAGGTCGTCGGCGTCCCGAAGACGATCGACAACGACCTCTCGGCCACCGACTACACGTTCGGGTTCGACACCGCGGTGCAGATCGCCACCGATGCGATCGATCGGCTGCACACCACCGCGGAGAGCCACGACCGGGTGATGGTCGTCGAGGTGATGGGTCGTCACGCCGGCTGGATCGCCATCCACTCCGGGATGGCCGGCGGTGCCGACATCATCCTCATCCCCGAACGCGCCTTCGACATCGACGAGGTGTGTGAACGGATCCGGCATCGACACAAGCGGGGCTCGGACTTCTCGATCGTCGTCGTCGCCGAAGGCGCGCAGCCGGTCGAGGGGACGCTCAGCCTCGCCTCGGGTGAGACCGACGCGTTCGGCCACGTCCGCCTCGGTGGCGTCGGGAACGTCGTGACCGACGAGATCGAGAAGCGCACCGGGTTCGAGACGCGCGTCACGATCCTCGGGCACGTGCTCCGCGGCGGGACCCCCACCGCCTACGACCGCGTGCTCGCGACCCGGTTCGGGGTCGAGGCGATCGACGCGGCCCACGAGCGCGACTTCCAGACCATGGTGGCGTTGCGGGGCGCGCAGATCGTGCGGGTCCCGATCGACGATGCGATCCGCGAGCTCAAGACCGTCGACCCGGCGCTCTACGACGTGGCCAGCGTGTTCTTCGGCTGAGAGGGGCAGCGGGTACCGTCGGGCGGATGGGCACCGCTCTCGACGATCTCATCGCGCTGCTCGACCTCGAGGCGTTGGAGGTCAACCTCTTCCGCGGCGTGAGTCCCGACGAGAAGATGCAGCGCGTGTTCGGCGGTCAGGTCGCGGGCCAGGCACTGGTCGCGGCGGGCCGGACGGTCGACGCCGACCGCTCGGTGCACTCGCTCCACGCCTACTTCCTGCGGTCGGGTGATCCGAGCGTGCCGATCGTCTACGAGGTGGATCGGATCCGAGACGGCAAGAGCTTCTCCACCCGCCGCGTCGTCGCGATCCAGCACGGTCGCGCCATCTTCAACCTGCAGGCGTCGTTCCAGATCGTCGAGTCGGGTCCGGAGCACCAGACGCCGATGCCGTCGGTACAGGAGCCGGAGTCGCTCCCGACCTACCGTGAGCGGCTCGAGCCGTTTCTCGACAAGTTCGGTCCCGACGTCGTCGAGTGGCTCACGCGCGACCGCCCGATCGACACCCGGCCGACCGAGATGCCGTCGTGGCTCGATCACGCGCCGCGTCCCCCGCACCAGGACGTGTGGATCCGGGCGAACGGCACGCTGCCCGACGATCCGCTCCTCCACGACTGCATCGTCGCCTACGCGTCGGACCTCACGATCCTCGACACCGCGATGCTCCCGCACGGCGTCAACTGGCAGGACGGCCAGTTCATGGTCGCGAGCCTCGACCACGCGATGTGGTTCCACCAACAGTTCCGCGCCGACGAGTGGTTGCTCTACCACCAGGACAGCGCGATCGCCCACGGTGCGCGTGGTCTCGCCCGGGGCGAGATCTTCCGCCAGGACGGTGTGCTCGCGGTGACCGTGATGCAGGAGGGCCTCATCCGTCCGATGCGGAAGCAGGAGTAGTGGCGGGCGTCGACGCCTCGGTCCCGGCTCGCGCGCTCGCCGTGTACGCCCATCCCGACGACCCCGAGATCTCCGCCGGCGGGACGCTTGCACGGTGGGCCGAGGCGGGGAGCGAGGTGTTCGTGCTCGTCACCACCCGGGGCGACAAGGGCAGCCCCGATCCGGCCGCCGACCCCGACGCGCTCACGGAGCTGCGCCGGGCCGAGACCGCCTCCGCCGCAACCGCGCTCGGCCTCGCCGGTCACTTCCACCTCGACTACTCCGACGGCGAGCTCCCCGACGACCAGGACCTGCGCGCCGCGATCGTGCAGCACGTGCGTCGGCTCCGTCCCGAAGCGGTGCTCTGCCCCGATCCGACCGCGGTCTTCTTCGGCGACGGGTACTTCAACCACCGCGACCACCGCGTCACCGGGTGGGCCACACTCGACGCGATCGCGCCCGCCTCGGGGAACCCGCACTACTTCGCCGAGCAGCTCGTCGACGGTCTCGCGGTCCACGAGGTCCCGACGGCCTACCTCTCGGGCACGCTCGAACCGAACTGTTGGATCGACATCTCCGACGTGCTCGAACGCAAGATCGACGCGTTGTTCTGTCATGCAAGTCAGCTCGTCGAGACCGGTTCGTGGTTCCGGACCTGGCTGAGGGAGCAGGCGGAGGAGGCCGGTCGCGCCGCGGGCGTCGACTTCGCCGAGTCGTTCCGCAAGCTCACCTTCGAGTAGCTCCCCGCCCGACGAACTACCCGCCGTCGCGCGGGACGCGCCACTGCGAACGCGCTCGGAGCACGAGGATGGCCACGATGGCGCCGCCGATCGTGCCGACGAGCGCGCCGACGACGGCTGCGAGCGCGGCGTCGGACCCGCACCCGCCTCGACAGTCGACGTCGACGATGCCGTACGCGGCGAGCGCGCCGAGGAGCCCGGCGGCGACAACGCCGACGAGGGCGACCACGACCACACCCCGTGACGGAACTCCGGGTGATGGTTCGGCTGCGGGGTCGTGGGGATCCACGGGGGTGATCGTACGCAAGGGACCCGGCGGTAAGCTTCGATGCTCATGCGGACGCTCGTCGTGCTCCCCACCTACAACGAGTCCGAGAACATCGAGACCGTCCTCCGTCGGGTGCGCACGATCGTTCCGGCCGCCGACATCCTCGTCGTCGACGACAGCAGCCCCGACGGAACCGCCGACCTCGCCGACGCGCTCGGCGCCGACCTCGGCCAGGTCGAAGTCCTGCGCCGGGCCGCGAAGTCTGGTCTCGGTTCGGCGTACCGCGCCGGCTTCGCTATCGGCCTCGAACGCGACTACGACGCGTTCGTCGAGATGGACTCCGACCTGTCGCACGATCCCGACGCGCTGCCGTCGCTGCTCGCGGCGTCGGAGCGCGGCGCCGATCTCGTGATCGGTTCCCGGTACGTCCCGGGCGGATCCACTCCGCACTGGCCGTGGTACCGGCTCGCGATCTCGAAGGGTGGGAACCTCTACGCGCGGGCGCTGCTCGGTCTCGACGTGCGAGACGCGACCGCCGGCTTCCGCGTCTACTCGCGCCATGCGCTCCAGAGCTTCCCGCTCGACGAGGTGCGCGCCGAGGGATACGGTTTCCAGGTCGAGATGACGTACCGCGTCAACGGTGCGGGCGGGAGCATCGCCGAGGTGCCGATCGAGTTCCGAGACCGCGAGCTCGGGACCTCGAAGATGTCGAGCCGCATCATCGCCGAGGCGTTCGTGCTCGTGGCCTGGTGGGCGGTCCGCGACCGGATCCTGCGACGGTCCTGATGGCGGACACGGTTCGGGAATGGGTCGTCGCGTCGGCGCTCGTGGAGCGCGACGGCGAGCTGCTGCTCGTCCTGAACCGGCGACAGAGCGGGAGCACCGATTGGAGCACCCCCGGCGGAGTGATCGACGCGACCGACGAGTCGGTGCTCGCCGGCCTCACCCGTGAGGTCGAGGAGGAGACGGGCCTGCGGGTGCGGTCGTGGGAGGGCCCGGTCTACGAGGTGCACGCGGAGGCGATCGACCTCGGGTGGCGGATGCGCTGCGAGGTGCACCGTGCCGTCGAGTTCGACGGTGAGCTCACGGTCGAGGATCCCGACGGGATCGTGATCGCCGCCGCGTTCCTCCCCGTCGACGCGTGCGCCGACCGCCTCGCCGCGTGTCTGCAATGGGTTCGGGAACCCCTCACCGACTGGATCGCGGATCGCTGGGGGCCGACGGATCGCCGGGGCTACCGCTACTCGGTCCGGGGCTCGAGCCTCGACGACTTCGAGGTCCTCGCCGTGACGGTGGAGTAGGAGGATTGGCCCGCACGGTTGCCTCGATCCTGCACCTCGACCTCGACGCGTTCTACGCGTCGGTCGAGCAGCTGGCCGATCCTTCGCTGCGCGGCCGACCGGTCGTGGTCGGTGGACTCGGGAACCGGGGTGTGGTCGCAGCCGCGAGCTACGAGGCGCGTGAGTTCGGGATCCATTCCGCGATGCCGATGGCGCGGGCGCGTCGTGCGTGTCCGCATGCGGCGTTCGTCGCGCCACGCTTCGATGCCTACGCGGCCGCGAGTACGCACGTGATGGAGATCCTGCGGTCCTCCACGCCGCTCGTGGAACCGATTGCGTTCGACGAGGCGTTCCTCGACGTCGAAGGGGTGCGCCGCATCCATGGGACGGGCCCGGAGGCGGGTGCGGTCATCCGGGCGCGGGTCCACGCCGAAACGGGGCTCGTCGCGTCGGTGGGCGTGGCGACGACCAAGCTGCTGGCCAAGCTCGCGAGCGATCTCGCCAAACCCGACGGTCTGCTCGTCGTCGAGCCGGGCACCGAGCTCGCGTTCCTCCATCCGCTCCCCGTGCAGCGCCTCTGGGGCGTCGGGCCGGCGACCCGACGTTGCCTCGACCGTCTCGGCGTCCACACCGTCGGTGACCTGGCCGCGATGCCCGAGGCCGCGCTCGTTGGCGCCCTCGGCGACGCGCAGGGTCGCCACCTCCACGCCCTCGCGCACAACGACGACCCGCGACCGGTCGAGCCGAAACGTCAGGTGAAGTCGATCGGCCACGAGGAGACGTTCGCCACCGATCTCACCGACCGCGACGACCTGGCGCGGGAGCTCGTACGCATGAGCGAGCGGGTCGCGATCCGACTCCGCACGTCGGGCAAGGCCGCCCGCACCGTGCAGCTGAAGGTCCGGTTCGGCGACTTCCGCACGATCACGCGTTCGCACACGCTCCCTGAAGCGACCGACCTCGCGCGCGACATCCAGACCGAGGCCCGCACGCTGCTCGACGACGTCGACTGCGCGCCGGGCGTGAGGCTCCTCGGCGTGTCGGTGCAGCAACTCGTCGACGGAGCGGTGGTGCAGGAGTCACTCCCGTTCGGGACCGCTTCCGCGGTCCGGTCCGCTCGACCCGACCGGCGCGCGCTCGAGGAAGCCGTCGACGGTGTCCGAGCCCGATTCGGCGACGACGCCGTCGGCCCCGCCACGCTCCTCGACGGCGCGGGGATGCGCGTCGGCCGGCGAGGCACGCCGTGGGGTCCGAACCAGACGGGGACCGGCTGATGCGTATCGCGTTGATCGGGTGCGGCCACATCGGCACGGTGCACTCGTTCGCGCTCAAGCAGCTCGCCGACGTGGGCGAGATCGACGCGCGCGTGGTCACGACCTACGACCCCGAGGTGAGCCGGGCAGAGAAGCTGGCCGAGCCGCACGGCGCAACTGCCGTCGCCGACATCGAGGCAGCGTGCGACGGCGCCGACGTCGCGTGGAACTGCACCTGGACGGCCGCGCACCTGCCCGCGGTCCAGGCTGCGGTCGCGCGGGGCATGCCCGTCTTCTGCGAGAAGCCGCTCGCGCCGACGCTCGCGGACTGCGAGCGCGTGGCCGACCTCCTGCAGGCGGTGCCGAACCAGGTCGGCCTGGTCCTGCGTCACGCGCCGGTGTTCGCCGCGGTGGCCGAGATCGTCGCAAGCGGTCGCCACGGCCGCCCGATGGCGGTCACGTTGCGCGACGACCAGTACTTCCCGAACCAGGGGATGTACGGCTCCACGTGGCGATCCGACGTCGAGAAGGCCGGCGGAGGGGCGTTGATCGAGCACTCGGTCCACGACGTCGACGTGCTGCGCTGGATCCTGGGCGACCCCGAGTCGGTCACGGCCCGGACCGCCTCGCACTTCTCCCATCCGGGGATCGAGGACGCGGTGAACGCCGGGTTCGCCTACCGCGACGGAACCGTCGCGACCCTCGTGAGCGTCTGGCACCAGGTGATGACCCGGCCCTCGACCCGGCGGCTCGAGGTGTTCCTCGAAGACGCGTTCTGCTGGACCGAGGACGACTACCTGGGTCCTCTCCACGTCGAGACGACGGCGGGATCCGAGGTGCTCACCGGTGAGGCACCGCAGTACGCAGCCCGGTTCGGGCTCCCCGAGGCGCTGGCGAAGTCGCTCTCGGCCTACGCCGAGCCCGCCCGGGCCTTCCTCACCGCTCTGGCCGACGAGGGCAGCGACGCCCGGGGCCATCCCGACGTCGGCGTCGCCCTCGCCGCCCATCGCCTCGTCGACGCCGCCTACCGCTCGGCCGCGGCCGGCGGTGCGCCGATCGCGCTCCAGCCGGGCCCCGAGGCCGCCGAATGAAGGGGAGCATTTCACGCCCGCGTTGAGTGACCGTTGGCGGTGCGCGAGAATGACGACGTTGGGCGGAAGCACCCGCATGCCGGTCCCGGTTTGGGGCGGTCGGCGGGCCACGAAGGCAGAGGCGACGAAGATCGATGCCCCTATCCGAAGAAGAACAGCGCATCCTGAGCGAGATCGAGGCGAACCTCACCGCCACTGATCCCGCACTGGTGCAACAGGTCTCCGAGACCACGCTGTACCGACACGCCGCCCGGATGATCCGCTGGGCGGTCGTGGGCTTCGTCGCCGGCCTGGTGCTCCTGGTGCTGACCCTGAGCACGACGTGGTTGGCGATCGTGGGCTTCCTCATCATGTTGGGCTGCTCGCTCGTGATCGAACGGAACGCGCGCAAGCTCGGTCGCGCCGGGATGCAGAACCTCACCAGTTCGGTGCGCGGCGGAGCGCTCACCCGGTTGTTCGGCGACGGTGCCAGTTGGCGCGACAAGTTCCGCCGCGACGACAACGCCTGACGCGACGTTGGAGCTCTCGGCACCCCAGGCGGCACGGGTCACGAACTGTTCGCGCTCACAACTGGCCACGTGGGACCGCGCGGGCCTGGTGCGCCCCGCGCCCGGCCCCGACGGCGCCCGGTACGGCTTCCGCGACCTGATCGCGCTCCGCGTCGTGGCCGCGTTGCTCGACGCCGGCCTCTCGCTCGCGCGGGTGCGCCGCGCGGTCCGATACCTCTCGGAGTCGGGTGACGACCTCGCGGGCCTCCGGTTGCTCACCGACGGTGACCGGGTATGGGCGTGCCGCAGCGACGGCGAGATCCTCGATGCGCTCCGGGCGGGCCAGCTCGCGCTGTTCGTCGACGTCGAGCACTTCGTGGGCGACGTGCAGGCTCGGGTCCTCGCGTTCGACGCCGAGCGGCGGGAGTTCCTCGTCGCCGTGGGCGCGACTGCGGTGTGGCCCGCGGCGGTGGGTCAGCCAGCGCGCTGAGTCACGGGCCCGCGCGGTATCACGGGCCACGTTGTGTCAACCGGGCGAGGGCCCGTCGGAACCGGGTGCGCCGGCGGGTGTGGGAGCGGAACGACTGCTCGAGCGCTTCGAGATCGGACCATGCCCGGTCGGCGTCTCGCGGTGCGGGATCGGCGTCCGACCAGAGCGCGAGCGTCGTCGCGTCGGCCAGCCGACTGAGTGCGGCCTGGGTGTCGGGCTGACCACTCGAACCGGGCGCGGCCACCAGCACCACCTCTCGGGGCGTGTCGGCTCGGGCCGCGCCGATGCCGTGCTCGTCGAGCCGATCGAGCGCCTCGGCCCACGCCCCGACGACCGCGTCGCGCGGCGGGCCGTTCCGACGACGGGCGCGTCGTCGGGACCGCGTGAACCAGCCGCGCCCGACGCGGACTGCGAGGAGGAGCAGCACGACGGCTGCGACGCCGAGCGCGATCCATTGCGTCCGGTTCGACGAGCCGTCGGCGTCCCCGCCGGGCGCATCGATCGAGACCCGCTGGCCGCCCCCGGCCGGCGGGGTCACCGCAGGCGTCGGCGTCGGCGTGACCGGTGCGGTGCTCGTGGAGGTCGTCGCCTGGGGATCCGAGGGATCCGCGACCGCGGGGAGCCCGATTCCCGGGTCGGTGGCGCCGGGCTGGTTCCCGGCCGGAGTCGGTTCGAAGAGGGTCCAGCCGAGCCCCGCGAGCCACACCTCGACCCAGGCGTGGGCGTTGGCGTCGGTCACCCGGAAGAGACGGGTCTCGACGTCGTAGGTTCCCGGGTTGAAGCCCACGACGACTCGCGACGGGAGGCCCACCGCGCGCGCCATGGCCGCATACGTCCCGGCGAACTGCTGGCAGAACCCCCTCTTGATCGAAAGGAACTCCTCCATCGCGCGGGTGGTGCTCCCGGCGGGCACGTCGAGGTCGTAGGTGAACGCACCGCCGGTGAAGAAGTCGCGCAGTTGGATGGCACGGTCATACGGCGTGGCCGCGCCCGCGGTCGCGTCGCGTGCCGTGCGTCGGATCGAGCTCGGGAAGTCGTCGGGCAGCTCGAGGAACCGATCGAACCCGTCGGGGAGTCGTGCGCTCGTACCCGCGATCTGGGTCGACGTCGGGACGTCGGGCGCGACCTGTGACTCGACGTCGTACTGGAGGCCGTTCACCGCGTCGTCGGCGTTGAAGAGCGTGAGCGACTCGGGGAGGACGCGCGCGTCAGGAAGGCTGATCCGCACCGGTGCGTAGGCGGCGGGAAGCCACCGTTCGGTCAGGCCGGTGAGGTGGAACCGCTGCGGGACGGTCGCGGGTCGGTCGGGCGTGGGGTTGTCGTCGACGGGGCCGGCTTCGAGCACGCGCGACGCGGCTCGGCTGCTGCTCTCGAGCGTCCACTGGGAACCGTCGAAGCGATCGAGCGCGACCTGTCGCCACGAAAGCCGCTCGGGCGACTCGACCGTGAACCGTTCCTCGGGCGACGGGGTGCCGAGGCGCGCCGCGAGGTCGACGAGCGGGTTGTTCGAGCTCTCGTAGCGGCCGGGACCACCCGCGGCGCGCTTGTAGGAGAGCAGCGGATCGGCGTCGGCTCCCGGGAGCGCGGGTGCGACGACGAGACCGGCCACGATCGCGACCGCGGCGAGTACCGCGCCCACGCCGAGCGGTGTCCCGCCGTTGCCGCGACCGCGTCGGGCGGTGAACCACGACCTCCGTTGCTCGAGCAGATCGCGGTGGCACACCGCCAGGAAGACCAGCGCGGCGACGAGGTACAGCGCCGTGGTCCACACGCCCAGGTCGTGGGGCCCGAGGCTCGAGGCGACGACGAAGATCACGAGCGACGGGACGATCCCGCCGAGCGGCGCTTCCCCGGGGAACGCGAGCGCGTCGGCGGCAGTGGCCATGATCCAGAGCGCGATCACCGTGAGGAGCACGGCACCGGTGGTCGCCGGGACCGGCGCGATGCCGGTGCGCAGGACCGCCCAGCCGTCGCCGAGGGTCGTGATGAGCGCGTGCGGGGTGTCGGGCCCGGGGAGGCCGAAGACGGTGGTCGATCCGACGGCCGTCCACATCGCGTAGCACCCCAGGCCGAGCAGCGACACCGCGATCGGCGTGGCGGGGTGCCACCGGCGGCGTCGACCCAGCCAGCCGATCGCGTGGGGGATCAGGGCGGCACCGAGCGCGGGGAGGAGGTACGACCCGTCTCGAAAGACGCGGTCGAAGGCGATCGCGGTCACGGCACTGAGCACGGCGAGCGCGAGGGTCGACGCCCGCTCGGGCGACGACGACGGCGCGGGTCGGTGCGCGGCGGTCACGGCATCGGGCTTCCGGGCGTCGAGATCCGCGCGGCCGGCGCAGTCGAACGGGCGGTCGGGGTGCGACCCAGGACCGTGCGATTCCAGGCGCCGGCCACGTCATGGTCGCGCACCGCGACGTGGGTGACCCCAGCCACCGTGGCTGTCGATCCGGCGGTCGTGACGAGGAGCACGGGCCGTCGAGGTCGCGCGGCCCGGCCGAGCAGCTCGTGTTCGTGGCCGTCGACGCGGCCCGTCACCAGGACGACGAGCGACTGCGACGACCCGATCGCGGCCTCGACCGCGCCCGACGACGGGTCGAGCTCGATCGTGCTGAGCCGGTCGAGCCCGATCGCGCCGTCGTCGACCCCGCAGAGCACGACGCCGGCGGTCGTGCGCACGACCACCCGGCGTCCGTCGCGCGTGAGGCGGACGAGGAGCGACGCCGTGACCTCGACCGCGATCTCGAACGACTCGTTGTCGTGGGCGTCGGCGCGGGTGTCGAGCACCACGACGACGCTGGGCTCTCGGAACGACGCGTCCTGCCGGATGAACAGCTCGCCGGTGCGTGCGGTGGCGGGCCAGTGGACCTTGCGCAGGTCGTCACCGACCTCGTACTCGCGCAGCGCGGCGAACTCGTCGCCGTCGAGCGTCACCGAACGGGCGCGGACGGCGTCGGTCGACGCGCGGAGCCCACCGCCTCCGAGTGGCGGCGAGGCGAGGTCGTGGATCCGTGGGTACACCGTGACCTGATCGAGCGCACCGAGCTCGGTCGACGTCTGCGCGAGCCCGAACGGATCCGACAGGCTCGCGACCATCGGCCCGATCGCGTAGTGGCCGCGCTGCACGGTCGGGATGCGATAGGCGGCGCGCGCGGTGTCGCCCGGACCGACGGGCGGGAGCAGGAAGCGCGCGGCGCGTCGGCCGTCGCCGAACCGCTCGTCGAGGGTGAGCAGGGGAGTGGTGGTGGCGCCGCGGTTCGTGACCGCGAGGTCGACCCGACCGTCTCCGCCGACGTGGATCCGATCTGGGCTCACGGTGCGCTCGAGGTCGAGGTCGGGGTGCCGGGAGCGGACCCACACCAGGGCGCCGGCGAGGAGGGCGAGGCCGACCACACCGAGCACGAGGAGCTGTACGACGCCGAGCAGGCGCGATGTGATCACCAGACCACACGCGGCACCACAGAGCGACCAGCCGCGTCGGGTGAGCTCGATCCGACGGGTCCCCGCGCGCATCGTGTCCGTCCCGCCCGTGCCGCTCAGGCGTCGGGCGAGACCGGAACCGACCGGAGCAGGTTCTCGAGCACGTCCTCGGCAGTGACCCCGCGGAGACGGGCGTCGGCGGACGGGAGCAGCCGGTGGGCCAGGACGTACGGCGCCAGCAACTTCACGTCGTCGGCGGTGACGTACGCGCGTCCGAGCGTGGCCGCGAGCACGCGCGCCGCTCGTTGGAGCGCGAGCGCGCCCCGGGGACTCACGCCGAGATCGAGGTCGGGATGGTGGCGCGATGCGTCGGCCAACCCCACGATGTAGGCGCGCAGGCTCGCGGCGACGTGCACCGCGTCGAAGGCCGACGTCGCCGCGGCGATCTCGCGCGCCGAGGTGACCGGCTCGAGGTCTTCCGCCGCGACGGAGTGACCCTGGGCCTCGAGGATGGCGAGCTCGGCCGAACGATCGGGGTAACCGATCCGGATCCGCATGAGGAACCGGTCGAGCTGGGCCTCCGGGAGCGGGTACGTCCCCTCCAGCTCGATCGGGTTCTGCGTGGCGATCACGAGGAAGGGCGGCGGGAGGGGGTGGGTGATCCCGTCGACGCTCACCTGGCGTTCCTCCATGGCTTCGAGCAGCGCCGACTGCGTCTTCGGCGACGCCCGGTTGATCTCGTCGGCGAGCACGACGTGCGCGAACACGCCTCCGGGCCGGAACTCGAAGGTCCCGGTCGCGCGGTTCCACACCGACACGCCGGTGACGTCGGAGGGGAGGAGGTCGGGGGTGAACTGGATGCGCCGCCACGTGCCCCCGATCGAGCGGGCGATCGCCTTGGCCATCGACGTCTTGCCGACCCCCGGGACGTCTTCCACGAGCAGGTGACCCTCGGCGAGCAGGCACACGAGCGCGAGGTGGATCGCGTCGCGCTTGCCCTGGATGACCTGCTCGACGTTCGCGAGGAGGGCCGAGAAGATCCGCCCCGCGCCGGATGCGGCATCGGTGCCGGGCTCGACGGGCTGGGCCATCACGTCACTGTACGGGCACGGAGCCGAGCCGCACACGGCGGGCCGGGCGCGGGGAAGGCCACAACCCGAGAGGCCGGAACCCGACGGGAGGTAGCGTCGATGACATGGCGAGTACGGGGCACACGAGGAGTACGGGGGCGAGCGACTCCTGGACTGCGGTCGTGCTCGCGGTGGCGGTCAGGCCCGGGCTCTGGGCGACCGCGATCGGTCAGGTGTTCCGCCTCAGCCCCGCCGGATGGTGGCGTCACGCCCCCTTCGTGCCCGTCCCGGACCCCGAGTACGTGCGGTTCCGGGTCGCGACCCAGTACGGCGGGGCCGAGGGGGCGGGGTCGCTCGATCCCCACGACGTCGTCGAGTACCTCCGGTGGTGTCGCTCGATCGCGGCGCCGCGAGGTGGCCCGCCGGGCTCCCGGTAAGCTGCTCGGGACCACGCACCACCGGACCAGGCGACTGCATCCGACGGAGGTCTCGAAGGCTTGGGAAGAGCGCTCCTCCTCAACGCCAGCTTCGAGCCGCTCTGCGTCGTGCCCGTCCGGCGCGCGGTGGTCCTCGTACTGAAGGAGAAGGCCGAGATCGTCGCGCGCAACGCCGACGAGCTGCACTCCGAACGCGCCACGTTCCCGGTCCCCACCGTGATCCGCCTCGTCCACTACGTGCGGGTCCCGTTCCGCACCCGCATCCCCGTGTCGCGGCGGGCGATCTTCGCCCGCGACGGTCACCGCTGCCAGTACTGCCACCGGCCGGCCGAGAACGTCGACCACGTCGTGCCCCGCTCGAGGGGCGGGCTCCACGTCTGGGACAACGTCGTCGCATCGTGCCGTAGCTGCAACGCCCGCAAGGAAGACCGCCTGCTCACCGAGACCGAGCTCGTGCTGCGGCGCCCACCGGTCGCCCCGCACGCCCACCTCTGGATCGTCGCGACGGTCGGCGCCGTCGACCCGGCCTGGGAGCGCTGGCTCCCCGCCGACCCGACCGCAACCCCCGAGGCCGTCTCCGCATAGCCACTTGCTCCGCTCGCTCCACCTGACCCGTCTGCCGACGTGCGTCCAGGGTCTTCGACGCGCCGAGCACCTGCGCGCACGGGGTTGATGCGGAAGGAGCGGACGCGCCCGCGCGCGGGGTCGAGGCCATGGACCAACGAGCGAGCCGAGCCAATGGAGTGGTGAGAAGTGGGGGGTGGGGGTGTTGACTGGTGGCGCGGGGTGGCGTATGGTGGCGCGTAGTGGAGTGAAGGGGTGCGCTGAGAGCTCTCGGGGGAGGGCGCGGCGCCGACACGAGGGGTTTTCGGCATGTTCCTGGGAGAGGCACAGCACTCCCTGGACGTGAAGGGGCGGGTGATCCTCCCCGCCGACTACCGGGATCAGCTCGCGCGCGGTGCGGTCGTCTCCAAGGGTCTCGACGGGTGCCTCTGGGTGTATCCCCGGGAGGAGTTCGAGCAGATGGCGGCCGACCTGCACGAGAAGGCGAAGCGAGGGGAGCGGGAGCGCGTCGCGGCCCGGGCACTCTTCGGCGGCGCCAAGGAGGTCGTGCCCGACAAGCAGGGCCGGGTCGCGATCCCGCAGGCCCTGCGGGAGTACGCGGAGCTCGAGCGCGACGTCTTCATCGTCGGCCAGTTCTCCCACCTCGAGATCTGGGACGCCGCCCGTTGGCGGGAGCAGGAAGAGAAGGGCGCGGCCGCGATCCGCGCCGGAGAAGGACTCGCCGACTTCATGTGACAGCAGCGACACAGCAGGCCCCGGGCCTGCCACCAGCCCCCTGGCCGGCGCGGTTGAAGGCCCCTACTCCGCCCGCTTTTGACCGAGCCGCTTCGGGGAGAAATCCGGACGGCATCGACCGACCGGGGGGCTGGTGGCAAGCCCGGTGCCGACGGACGGCCAGCAGGTGATCGGCGGCGGCGACGGAGGAGCACAGACGAGGGAGAGGTCACGGTGCCGTTCCAACACCGGCCGGTGATGAGCAGAGAGGTGGTCGAGCTCCTGGTCCCGGTCCCGCCGGGGTGGGTGATCGACGCAACCGTCGGCGGAGGCGGTCACAGCGCCCAGATCCTGGAGGCGCACCCGGGAGTCCGGGTCCTCGGGATCGACAGGGATCCCGTGGCAGTGGAAGCGGCAAGCGAGGCGCTCACCGGATTCGGTGAGCGGGTGCGGGTGGTGCACGGAGGGTTCGAGCACCTGAACGAGATCGTGCGGGCAAACGGACTGAGCGAAGGAGAGATCGTGGGAATGCTGTTCGACCTGGGTGTGAGCAGCCCACAACTCGACGTGACCGAGCGCGGCTTCTCCTACTGGTCGGAAGCGCCGCTCGACATGCGGATGGACAACTCCCAGGAGCTGACCGCCGAGACCGTCGTCAACACCTACGGCGAGGACGAGCTCGGTGACCTGATCGTCGCGAGCGGCGAGTGGCGTTGGGGCCGACGGATCGCGAAGACGATCGTCGCGGCGCGACCGCTGCTCACCACCGGTGACCTCGTCGACGCGATCAAGACCGCGATCCCAGCACCGGCGCGCCGCAAGGGCGGCCACCCTGCTCGCCGGACGTTCCAGGCGATCCGACTCGAGGTGAACCGCGAGCTCGAGCACCTCGAGCTGGGACTCGACGAGTCGGTCCACCTGCTCGCACCCGGCGGCCGCGCGCTCGTGCTCGCGTACCACTCGGGTGAGGACCGCATCGTGAAGCAACGCTTCGCCGCGTGGTCGGGTTCGGGCGCGGCTGAGCCGTACGTGCCGTCGCACCTGCCGCAACCGCAGGCCGCCGAACCCGTCGTCCGTCTGCTCACGCGCAAGCCGCTCCGGCCGAGTGACGCCGAGATCGCGGCGAATCCGCGCGCCGAGAGCGCGCGACTCCGAGCGGTCCAGAAGGTCCCGTGAGCCGGGGATCCACTGCCGCCACGATCCAGCCGCGCGGAGGCGCGGCGCCGGCGCGCCGTCGCGCACCGGGACGCGCACCTGCAGCCCGCCACCTCACCGTCGTCGACGCGAACGCGCGCAAGCGCGCCCGCCGCGTCCGGCTCGCGCTGTGGAGCTTCGGCATCGTCACCGCGTTGAGCGTGTTCGTCGCGGTCGCGTTCCACGTCGTTCTCGCCCAGAGCGAGTTCCAGCTCGATCGGTTGTCGCGCCGGACCGCGGTCGCGCAGCGCCGCTACGAGCACGCCCGCCTCGCCGTCGCCCAGTTGGGCGCGCCCGACCGGATCGTCGCACGCGCGACGCGCCTCGGGATGCAGCCGGCCGAGCACATCACCTACGTGACCGCCCCCGTCGTCGCGGGCGCAGCGTCGGATCCGACCGGAGACTCTGCCGGCAAGCCCGGTGGCGAATGGGAGAAGGTGAAGCCGCACCTTGCCGCGCAGCCGTGAACCTCGACCGACCCCACTTCCGCCGCAAGCGACCCGGGCCCGGAACGCATCCGGAGGCCCGACCACCCGATCCACCGCGCCCGTGGCGCGTCGCCCGCGCCCGGCCACGTCGCTGAGGGCGCGGACCGGCCTGCAGGTCTCCGGGTCGGCTGCGTCGAAGCCGCGCACCGCTGCGTCACGCGCGTCCACGTCCTCTCGCCGCCCGGCGACTGCGAAGGCCGGGTCCACCACGCAACGTGGAGGGCGACGTGGAGGTGCGGCCAACGATGCCCGCACCTCCACGTCGCGGCGGAGCACCGCCGGCGCCCGCACGGCACCGAAGAAGGCACCCGCCAAGAAGGCACCCGCCAAGAAGGCACCCGCGCGCAAGGCCGCGGCGAAGCAGGCTGCGGCGCGGCGGACCGCCACCACGAAGCAGTCCTCGAGGCGCGCGCCGGCGACGAAGCGCGCCGCGAAAGCCGCGACCCGACGACTTCGTGCCGTACCCCGACCGAAGACGGTGCGCGCGGCGCGTCCGCGCGTCCGTCTGCTCGCGCTGCTCAGCGTGATGGGTGTCGGCTTCGCGGCCATCGGGATCCGCCTCGTCGACCTGCAGGCGATCAGTGCCGGCCACTACACCCAGCTGGGTCTGGAACAGCGGGTCCGTTCCATCGCCCTCCCCGCCGAACGGGGTGGGATCTTCGACCGCAACGGCGACGAGCTCGCGGTGAGCGTCCCGGTGAAGACGATCGTCGCGGACCCGAGCGTCGTGCCTGATCCCGCCGGCTACGCCGAGCGACTCGCGCCGCTGCTCGGCATCGACGAGCACGATCTCCGCAAGCGCCTCGCCGACCACGGCGCCGCGTTCGCCTACGTCGACCGCCAGGTCGACGACCGCGTCGCCGCGAAGGTCGAGGCACTGGGCCTTGCCGGCATCAGCAGCATCCCCGAATCGAAGCGGTACTACCCGTCGGGCTCGCTGGCCGCGCCCGTCGTCGGCTTCGTCGGGACCGACGGGACCGGCCTGGCCGGACTCGAGTCGGGCAACGAGCAGGCGATGGCCGGCAAGGCCGGTTTCATCTCGTTGGAACGCGACCCGCAGGGCCGCGACATCCCCAACGGCAAGCGACGCGGCGACGCGGCCCTCCGGGGAAGCGATCTCGTCACCACGCTCGACCAGTCGCTGCAGTACGAGACCGAGCAGGCGCTGGTCGCCGAGGTCGAGTCGGCGAACGCGAAGGGTGGGACGGCGATCATCGTCGACGTGAAGACAGGCGACATCCTCGCGATGGCGACGGCCGACGGCCCGAGCGACGACGGTGCCGGCGGCTCCACGCCCGCGCACGCGGCGACGAACGAGGAGCAGAACCGCGCCTTGACCGAGGTATTCGAACCGGGGTCGACGAACAAGGTCATCACGCTCGCCGCGGCGCTCGAGGCGGGTGAGGTCACACCCGACATGGTGTTCACCGTGCCCGACACGATCCACATCGGCGACAAGGACTTCCACGACTCCCACGAGCACGCCACCGAGACGTTGACCGTGGCCGACATCCTGCGCGAGTCGTCGAACGTCGGAACGATCATGATCGGCCAGCAGGTCGGCGCCAAGCGGCTCGACGCCGCGATGCGCGGCTTCGGATTCGGGGCCAAGACCCCCGTCGGCTTCCCCGGCGAGTCGGCGGGTCTGCTCCCCACCCAGGACGAGTACCGCAACTCCTCGACCGTGATGGGAACGGTCCCGACCGGCCAGGGCATCGCGGTCACCGCGTTGCAGATGCTCGACGTGTACACGACGCTCGCCAACGACGGCGTGTCGCGCCCGCCCCGCCTGATCTCGGCGACGATCGACTCGAACGGAGAGCGCCACCCGCAGCACCCGCGGGCGGGACGCCGCGTCGTGTCGAGCGAGACCGCCGCGAAGCTGCGGGCGATGCTGGCCGGCGTGGTTGCCGACGGCACGGGGACCAAGGCCGCCATCCAGGGGTACACAGTCGCCGGCAAGACGGGAACCGCCAAGAAGGCCCCGTACGACGAAGGGAAGTACGTCGGGTCGTTCGTCGGGTTCGCGCCGGTCGAATCCCCGCGGTTCGCGGCGATCGTCGTGGTCGACGCACCGAGCTCCGGCGACTACTACGGCGGCGACATCGCGGCACCGGTGTTCTCCCGGATCATGCAGTACGCCCTGCAGCTCGAGCAGGTGCCGCCGACCCAGACGATCGCAGCCGGGGGGACGAGCCGGTGATCAGGAGCTGGTCGAGCAGCGCCACGACGGCGACCACCGGTACGCTGCACGCTTCCCCGAGCGGTTAGGACTCCCGTGCTGCTGCACGACC
>JBBQMI010000002.1:0-15866 GCA_038328825.1 Acidimicrobiia bacterium
TCATCGACATCGGTGGCGCGGCCGTCGAGCGGAAAGGGCGGCGGCTCCGACTCGGCGAGCACCTCCACCTCGCTCGCCGCGAACTCGATCGTGCCCGTGGGCAGATCGGCGTTCACGGTCCCTTCAGGACGGGCGCGCACCGCGCCCGTGATCCGCACGACGTACTCGGACCGCAACCGGGGCGCGCCCGCGCCTCCAGGTGAATCCGGGTCGATCACGACCTGGACGAGTCCTGACGCGTCGCGCACGTCGACGAACAGCACCCCGCCGTGGTCGCGGTGGTTCGCGACCCAGCCGCAGATGACAACGGTCGAGCCGACGTCGTCGGGGCCGAGCGCTCCGCATTCGTGGGTGCGTATCATGCGCGCGACCCACTGGCCCGCTCGTAGAGCCAACCGACGACCAGGTCCCGCGGCACCGCGTGCTCCTCTCCCGTGCTGCGCTCGCGCACGGTCAGCTCGGTGGCGCCCGATTCGAGCACCACGGTGAAGCGTGCCTCGTGGCGCGCCGCGAGCTTCCATTGTGACTTCTCCGACCGACCGCCGGAGGCCTTCTCGACGGTCAACCCCTCGAGCCGCAGCTCGTGCAGGAGCACCACGGCATCGGGGCCGTTCGGGTCGACCCGGCGATCGACGACGAACACGTCGAGCGGGGACGGCTCGGCCGCGAACACGTCCTCGGCGTCGCACGCGAGCAGCGCGCGCTCGATGCCGATGCCGAAGCCGATACCCGACACGTCGGGTCCACCCATCTCGGCCGCGAGACCGTCGTAGCGGCCGCCTCCGCCGATCGCGTCCTGCGCCGCATCGAGCGACTCGGCCGCGAACTCGAAGGTGGTGCCGGTGTAGTAGTCGAAGCCCCGCACGAGTCGCGGCTCGAGCTCGAACGGGATCCCGAGCGCGCGCAGGCCGGCCTGCACCTGTTCGAAGTGCGCCGCCGCCTCGGCGGAGAGGTGCTCGGGGAGCTGCGGTGCCCGCTCGACCACGTCGATCACGGCCGGGTTCTTGGAATCGAGGATCCGCAGAGGGTTCTCGGCGAGCATCCGGGCGAAGTCGTCGCCGAGCGCGTCGACGTGGGGCGCGAGGTACTCGCGGAGGCGGCCGACGTAGGCGGAGCGGCTCCCGGCGTCGCCCATCGAGTTGAGCTTGAGTCGGACCCGGTTCAGACCGAGCGACGCGTAGAAGCCGGCCGCCAGGTCGATGACCTCGACGTCGAGATCGGGATCCGGCGCGCCGATCACCTCGGCGCCGACCTGCCAGTGCTGCCGGTACCGGCCCCTCTGCGGGCGCTCGTACCGGAAGTTCGGCGCGGCGTAGAAGACCTTCCACGGCTCCGACGGGCGGTGCTCGACGAACGCCCGCACGACCGACGCCGTGCCCTCGGGGCGCAGCGCCAGCCGGCGATCGCCCTTGTCGGCGAACTCGTACATCTCCTTGGTGACGATGTCGGTCGACTCCCCCACCCGCATGAACACCTCGAGGTGCTCGAACAACGGCGTGACCGCCAGCCCGTAGCCGTACCGATCGGCCCGGGTGCTGAACGTGGCGACGAACTCGGCGAAGCGCCGCGAGGCCGGCGGGAGGATGTCGTGCGTTCCCTTCGGCGCGCGGAAGACGTCGCGCGGAGGGGTCGTTCGTTCGCCGGACACGGTGCTCGAGCCTACCGGTCACCCCATCGCCCGCCGGGACGATTGGGCATCTTCATGATCCTCAGCTCAACCGCGGCACGAGCTCCTTCCACGTCGACTGCTGGAACGCCGTCGCCGTGGGGTTCAGGAAGTACGGAGGCGCGAGGTACTTCAACCGGTTGTCGTAGTTGTAGTTCTTGATGTAGCCCGTGACCGACGCGCCGGTGGAGCCGTTGAAGGTGCCGACCGGCCCTCGGTACTCCTGAGCGATCGCTCCGAAGACCGTGAGGGTCCCGAGGTTCGCCGCGGCACCCTTGGCATAGCTCTGGTTCCAGAACGAGTGCTGCACGGAGAGGATCGCGCCATCGATCTCAGGGTTCTGAATGAAACCGGCGACTTCGTTCCCGCTCGAGTCGACCGGGTGGTACACCGAGACGAAGCGGTTGGCGATCAGGCCGAGGATGTCGGTGCCCTGGTAGCTCGTCGAGCCCTTTGCCTTGTCGTGGTAGAGCACGTCTCCGGTCACGACGATGTCGTGGTTGGCGCCGATCGTGACCTGCCCGTTGAGGTTCCCCTGCACGAAGGCGTCACCGTCGGTGCACTGGTACTTCGTCGGTGTCGTGACGTCGCCGTTCTTCGGGTAGCCGAGCAGGTTCTTGTTGTTCTGACCGCTGCACTTGCTCGAGGTCGTGTTGTCGACGTAGATCACTCCGTTGTCGGGCAGTTTTCCGCTTTGCGCCGACGCGGCCGTCGCCCCATTGCCGAGCGGACAGCCGGGCGACGCGGTCGTGGTGGTCGGACTCCAGACTGTCATCGCCGTCGATCCGCCAGTCGAATTGAAGACGATCGAAGTAGGCCCGGTGTAATAGCAGCCGCCGGTCGCTCCGCCGGTGTACGTCTTCAGCGCGCTGTTGCTCGGCAGCGGTGGAATCGTGTCGCCGTAGTCGATGTTCGTTGTGTCTGCATTGACGAGGAACTGCGGATTGTTCGAGCAGCCCGTGTTCCCCAGCCAGAGCTTGTCCCCCGGCTTCACCGGCGTGGCCGAGGTCGGCGTGTATCCCGGGTAGCTCGTCGATGCCTCGCCCTTGAACTGGGGTGTCCCGCAGACCCGCAACCGGTCATTGGTGTGCAGCGGCCCGTTGATCACGTCCTGGCGGGTCGACGTTCCGTAGAAGTAGATCAACGAGCAGCTGTTCGGGTTGCTCCCCGTCGTGTCGTAGCCGGTCACGCTGCCTTGGGTGTACGAGTGGCGCGGAGCGGCGCACAAGGAGCCCTGGCTCGTCGCGATCAGCGGGTCGGCGATCTCGAGGTCGGTGTAGTAGAGGTAGTCGAGGTACGTCGCAACGCGCAGGGATACGAGGAGGGTGCGGGCAGCATTGCCCACCTTGCCCGTCACCGTGAGGCTCACGGACCCGCTCTTCGCCAACGACTGTTGGTTGCCGGCCGAGTCGACCCAATACCGGAACTGCTCGTCGACCGATCCGTTGACCGGCGTGAAGTCGGTCATGGCGGGGTTGGCGGGATCCTTCGTCTGGCTTCCGGTGTTGCCGTAGAGGCTCGCGTAGTTGGAGGTGCTGTTCACGCGATGGAGGTAGTCGTTCACGCCGGCTTGGGCAGCGGAGAGCGCGGCGTTCCAGTTCTGGTCTCGTTTCGACGTGACCTGCGAACCGACCGCGTACTCGACGATCGCGATGCTGAGGGCCGAGAGAGCCATCAGCGCCAGCATGACGGTGACGAGCGCAAAGCCCTCCTCACCGGCAGTTCGACTGCGACTGAAGATCTTGTGCATCCAACACTCCGCTCAGGTCGCCTGTTGGAAGGCGACGTTGGGAAGACCAACGGTGTTCTCCATCCACGTCGTACCGACGCTGTACACGTGGTTCTTGCTCACTGCGAGGCTGACGCGCACGGAGCGCACTTGAATCATCTGCGACGCGTCGAGTCCACCTGGACCCGCCGGGAGCGCAGTGCCCCCGACAGCGAGGTACGTGAAGAGCGGTTGCGACGCGTCGTTCACGACGAATCGTCCGACGAAGCGGGTCTTCGTCTTCGCGGGGAGATAGCTGCACGGCTGTTGCGTGCACGCCGCGGTTCCCGCAGCATTGGTGGCCGGCGTGACCTGCTCGACCAGCTCAGTACTGCCGTTGACAAGGAGATGAACCTGGCTCGCAGCTGCGCTCGGATTGTTGACGTTCGCGTAGAAGATCAACTCGTTGGATTTCGCACTGATGAAGGCCGAACCACCGGAGTCGGGTGACGTCGCCGTGCGCACGTCCTTCGTGGTGGCGGCCATGATCAGCCGCGCTTCGTCGAGATTCTGGAGTCGCGTCGATGTGCCCTCGGTCGCGCCGGTCAAGGACGAGACACTCGTGTAGAGCACCGACATCACGATTCCCAGGAGGAACAGGGTGACGACCATCTCGACCAGCATCGAACCGCGCTCGGTGCTCTCGACGTGGGCGCCGGAGGCGTGACCCATCACAGGGAGACCGAGACGAGGGATGCCACAGATCCAGATGCCGGATCGACGATCACGGTCTGCTGCGCGGGTGAACCGACGGACGGCGTCACCGTGATCGTCCAGGTCCCCCACGGCAGCGCCGCCTCGACTTGGCCGCTCGCGTCGGTCGTCCCGAGGGCATACCCCGTCACGCTCGGGCTCCCGGATGGACAATCGGTCGCCGAGTGGCTCGCAGTCACGCTGGCCCCCGAAACAGGGACGCCACTCAGGGTTGCCGCCACCGCCACGGTCCCCAGCGACACTGAAGCCGTGGTGGTCCCGAGCGCAACGACCGAGGCGGGACCATCTCTTCCCCCGCCAGACCACGTTGCCGCGCTCGGATCCGCGTCGGTGCAGTCTCCGACCCAGAACTGGTAGTCGTCGGGAAAGAGGTTCGTCAGCGTCAACGGAAACGTTGATCCCGAGAAGACCTTGGTGCCACTCGGCTGGAAGAACTGATACGCCAGCGTCACGGGAAGACCCGACGGAGGGAGCGCGCCATTCGGTGCGGAGGTCGAGAGCGAGAGCGAGCCACTGCGGTCGAAGTCGAGGTTGATCGGAACGTTGTTTCCCTTGCTGATCGAGAACACCATCGACGGCGCCGGGTTCCCTGATCGATCCACGTAGCCGAGCGTGTTCAGCGTGAGGGTGTAGGTCGACGGCGCGACGAGCAGAAACGCGCAACCGTTCGCGTCGGTCACGGACGAGTACACGTTGGAGCCATCGGTGGCGCCGACGGTGACGCCCACGACCGGATCCCCGCCACTGCCTCGTACCGTCACCGGCACAGTTCCGCTGTTCGTGCTCGGTGAGTTACCTACCGGTGGCGAGATGAACGTCGTCGCGTGCGCGGCCGCGGCGGTCGATCTCATCGCGGGCCAGGTCACGGTCGTCGTGATTCCGACCACCCAGCTGGCCGTCGAGCCACCCGCCGTGTAGGAGCAGATGCTCGTCCCCGCTGTCGTCGTCTGCCAGCCGACGGCGCGCTTGACCGTGTAGGCGACACCACCGACCGTGCGGACCTTCGTATCGGTCGAACCGATGTCGGCCGCCAGATCCGTGTAATCCAACTGGTTCACCGCGTCGATGTCTTCGCTCACGAGGTTGGCCGCGATGCTGCGGTTCCGATTGTCGCTGGCCAGGCCGAGCCCGGAGTAGGTCACCGCGGCGATGCCGCCCGCCATGATCCCGAACACACTCATCGCAATGACGAGCTCGATGAGGGTCAGCCCGGATTCGCGCGCCGCGGACCCGCGCGAGAACCAGCACCGTCGGGTGTTCCGTCGTGCACGCCCTCGTCGATCCATGCGGGCTCCGCGTTCCATCGCCTGCCTCACCCTGCGGTATCGGCATCCGAGGGGCTCCCGCTTGAAAGAAGTGGGAAAACGGACGAACCGCCCTCAGGTGAGGGTTGGCAACGCGGGACCCCGCGTCAGGACGCCGGCGGAGCCGGCTCCGGGTGCTGTCCTCGGCCGGCCGGGGGCGTGAGGCCGCACGCCTGGGCCGCAGCCCGGACCCGGCGTCACCGCCCGACGGTCAGGACCCGGTGTTGGCCGTGGCCGCGCCCGGCAGCAGACGGTATGCGTCGTAGACGGAATCGACCCGCTTGATCGCCTGGATGAGCGACTCGAGGTGGCCGGGGTCGGCGAGCTCGAAGTCGAACCGGAACTTCGCGACCCGGTCGGCACTGGTCTGGCTGCTGCACGAGAGGATGTTCACGTGGTGTTCGGAGAGCACCTGGGCGACGTCGCGGAGCAGCTTCGAGCGGTCGAGCGCCTCGACCTCGATCGAGACCACGTAGGTCGAGGGTTGGTCCTGGTCCCACTCGACTTCGATGAGGCGTTCGTGCTGGGTGGCGAGGCCGGTGGCGTTGGCGCAGTCGGCCCGGTGGACCGACACTCCCCGCCCCCGGGTGACGAAGCCGATGATCGAGTCACCCGGCACCGGGGTGCAGCACCGCGAGAGACGCACCAAGACGTCGTCGAGTCCTTCGACGTGCACGCCCGCGCTGCGACGCAACGTGCGCGACGGACGACGCGCCGTGATCGGGATCTGCTCCTCGCCGCCGCGCAGCTCGCGGGCGACCCGCTGCGCGACCGCGCGGGCCGACACGTGGCCCTCGCCGATAGCCGCCTGCAGCGCCTCGACGTCGGCATAGTGCATCGCGGTGACGACCTCGGTGAGCACCTGCGACTTGGCGAGCTTCTGGACCGGGAGGCCCTCCCGCCGGAGCTCGCGCGCCAGCTCGTCTCGACCGGCGTCGACGGCGTCGACGCGTCGCTCGCGCGAGAACCACTGACGGATCTTGCTCTTGGCCCGGGGCGTCTGGGTGAACTGGAGCCAGTCCTGGCTCGGGCCGGCGCTCTCGACCTTGCTCGTGAAGATCTCCACGGTGTCGCCCGACGCGAGCGTCGAGTCGAGGGGCACGAGCCGGCCGTTCACGCGTGCGCCGATGCAGCGGTGACCGACCTCGGTGTGGATGCTGTAGGCGAAGTCGACGGTCGTGGCGCCGGTGGGCAGCGTGATCACGCGGCCCTTCGGCGTGAAGACGAAGACCTCGCCCTGCTCGAGGTCGAACTTCAGGGACTGCATGAACTCGGCCGGGTCGTCGGTCTCCGACTGCCAGTCGACCATCTGCTGCAGCCACGCGAGGTCTTCCGCGGGCGAGACCTCTTCTTTGTAGCCCCAGTGCGCGGCCACGCCGAACTCGGCCCGCCGGTGCATCTCGCGGGTGCGGATCTGCATCTCGACCGGCTTGCCCTGCGGCCCGACCACGGTGGTGTGCAACGACTGGTACAGGTTGAACTTGGGCATCGCGATGTAGTCCTTGAACCGGCCCTGCACCGGCTTCCACAACGCGTGGATCGAACCGAGCGCGCCGTAGCAGTCCTTCACCGAGTCGACGATCACCCGCACGCCGACGAGGTCGAGCACCTCGTCGAACTCCCGGCTCCGCACGATCATCTTCTCGTAGATCGACCAGTAGTGCTTCGGCCGACCGCTCACCTCGGCCTCGATCTTCAGCTCGGCGAGGCGGCCCCGCAGCGCGGTGAGCACCTTCTCCAGGTACTCGGCCCGTTCGGGCGACTGCGTCGCGACCATCTGCTCGATCTCGGCGTACCGCTTCGGGTGCAGCACCGCGAACGCGAGGTCTTCGAGCTGCCACTTGACCTCGGCGATGCCGAGCCGGTGCGCGAGCGGCGCGTAGATGTCGATCGTCTCCTGGGCGATGCGCAGCTGACGGGCCGGGGGCAGCGACGCGATGGTCCGCATGTTGTGGAGTCGGTCGCACAGCTTGATGAGCAGGACGCGGATGTCCTTGGCCATCGCCACGAGCATCTTGCGCATCGTCGCCGACTGCTGCGCTTCGCGCGAGTCGAACTGGAGTCGGTCGAGCTTGGTCACGCCGTCGACGATCGTGGCGACGTCGGCGCCGAACTCACGCTCGATGTCTGCGAGGGTGAGCGTCGTGTCCTCGACAGCGTCGTGGAGCAGCGCGGCGGCGATGGTCACGTCGTCGAGGCCGAGGCCGACGACGATCATCGCGACGCCGAGCGGATGGACGATGTAGGGCTCACCCGACCGGCGGACCTGCTCGGAGTGGGCGGCCCGGGCGGTGCGGAAGGCCTTCTCGATGAGCGTCGTCTCGGCCTTGCGGTGACGGCGGCGGTACGCCGCGAGCAGCGGTGCGAGCGTCGCGTCGACGGGTTGACGCCGCCAGGGCAGCTTCGAACGGCGATCCGGACGACCGTCGTCGACTCCGGGTGGCCCCGGAGGTCCAGCGGCGAGGCTGGTCGACAGGCGGGTCTCGGCTGTGCTCACGTCCGCACGAGCCTACCGCCGGTCGCAGCCCCTCCCTGGCATCGCGTGCCGGCGGTCAGCGCCGTTTGCGGCGCCGCGCCTGACGCGGGCGGGCGACGACCTCACCCGGCGCATCGACGACCGCCGTCGTCGCCACCGCCGTCGTCGCCGTGCTCGCGACGTCGGCACCGACGGCCACGGGCGACTCGGCGGTGCGGGGCGCGGGCACCGAGCGCGCCGCCATGCTCTCGGAGCGTTCGCGCAGGGCCCGCATCTTGGGCTCGCGCTCGCGCCACTTCGCGAGGATCGGTGTCGCCACGAAGATCGACGAGTATGCACCGGTGATGAGACCGACGAAGAGCGCCAGGCCGAACTCACGCAGGCTGAGCGCACCCATGATCAACGAGCCGACCACGAGCAGCGACGTGACCGGCAGCAACGCGACGAACGACGTGTTCAACGACCGGGCCAGCACCTGGTTCAGCGACCGGTTGACCATCTCGGAGTAGGTGAGGCCCCTCGACGTACCGAGGAGCGACTCGTTCTCCTTGATCTTGTCGAACACGACGACGGTGTCGTACAGCGAGAAGCCCAGGATGGTGAGGAACGCGATGACCGTTGCGGGGGTCACCTCGAACCCGCTGATCGCGTACACCCCGACGGTGATGAAGATGTCGTGGATCACCGCGATGATCGCCGACGCGGCCATCTTCCACTCGAAGCGCAGCGACAGATAGATCGCGATGAACACGAAGAAGACGATCAGCGCGCGGAGCGCCTTCTCGCTCACCTGGCGGCCCCACGTGGGGACCACGTCGTTGATGCTGACGTCGGCAGGCTTGATGTTCGCGTACTTGGCCAGACCTGCCGTGACCTTCGCCTGCTCCGAGCGCGGGAGCGTCTTGGCCTGGACGCGCGCACCGTCACTGTTGACGATGATGACCTTCGCGTCCCCGAGCCCGAACGTCTTCATCACGTCGCGGATCTCGCCCGACGACACAGTCTGGCCGCTCGCGGCGGTGAACTCCCACGACGTGCCGCCCTCGAAGTCGATCCCGAGATTCAACCCGCCGCGGGCGAAGAGCGCGACGAACCCGGCGAGGAGGATGATCCCGGAGATGAGGGCCCACCGCCAGCTCCGGCGGATGAACTGGTAGTTCGTGCGCTCGTGGTACAGGTCGCGCAGCTGGCTCCGGAGACTCACGTCACGACCTTCTTGGCGTCTTCGGGCGTCGCGTTGCGCCGCCCGTCGTCGCGGTCGGACTCCGGATCCCGGCCGCGCCTGGCGCCGGAGTCCTTCCCGGCGTGGATCGCACCGGAGGAATCGAGGCCCGCAGCGATGCCCACCTTCGGGGCGCTCACGAGCCCACGTCGGCGCGCCATCAACGACACGATCGGGTGCATGTAGAAGTAGGCGATGATCAGGTCGAGCAGGGTCGAGAGGCCGAGGAAGAACGCGAAGCCCCGCACCGACCCGATGGCGAGCCAGTAGAGGACGCCCGCGCCGATGAGCGAGACGATGTCGGCGGCGAGGATCGTGCGCCAGGAGCGGGCGAAGCCGCGGTCGACGGAGGAGCGGACCGTCTTGCCGGTCCGCACCTCGTCCTTCAATCGCTCGAAGTAGACGACGTACGAGTCGACGGTGATACCGACGGACACGATGAGTCCGGTGACACCCGCGAGCGTGAGCGTCAGCCCGATCGACTGGCCCAGGTACGACACCAGCGAGTACACCGCCATACCAGTGAGCGACAGGCCGAGGATCACCACCGCGCCGAGGATGCGGTAGTAAATGAGCATGAAGAGGGCGACCAGCGCAAGGCCGATGATGCCCGACGCGATGCCGGCCCGGAGCTGGTCCTTGCCGAGCGTGGGCGACACGCTCTGGATCTTCTGGTTCTCGGCGTCGAACTTCACCGGCAGCGCGCCGTAGCGCAGCACGAGGGCGAGGTCCTTCGCCTCCGACTCCGAGAAGCTGCCCGAGATCGTGGCCTTGCCGCCGAACGACTGGAACGTCTTGTTGTCACCCTGGATGACCGGCGCGCTCTGCACCACGCCGTCGAGCACGATCGCGACCTGCTTCTGGAAGTTCTTCTGCCCGAGCTCGTCCCACTTGCCGCTGCCGTCACCGGTGAAGTCGACGTTCACGGCCCAGCTGCTGTTCTGGAACTGCGCCCTGGCCCCGCTGATCGCCTTTCCGGTGAGCTCCGTCGGTCCGAGCTGGTAGCGCTCCTTGACCTTGCCGTCGGTCTTGCGGCCCGGGAGGACCACCGTCGCGTCGGCCTTGTCGTCGGCGACCGGCGTGGTCGGGATGTCGGAGCCGTCGCTCGTGGGTCGAGTGGCAGCGGCACCGGCGACGGTCGTCGTGGTGGTCGTCGTGGCCGTCGGGTCGTAGGGCGGGAGCGTCGCGAGCACGGGCCGGAACCGGAGCTCGGCGGTCCGACCGATGATGCGCTCCGCCTTGGCCCGGTCCTTCACGCCCGGGAGGTCGACGACGATCGTGTCACCCTGGCGGCTGATCTCCGGCTCCGCGACGCCGAGGCCGTCGACCCGGTTCCGGATGATCTCGAGCGCCTGGTCGAGGGCACCGCTCTTGGTCCCCTTGACCGGGTTGAGCGTCACGGAGATGCCGCCCTGGAGATCGAGGCCGAGCACCGGGGTCGTCCCCGAGATGAGCGTCGCCGCGAAGGCGCCGCCGATGATCACGAAGGTGAGAACGAGGTACCAGACGTTTCGCCGCACGGGACTCAGTCGATCTGTCGGGGCTCGACGGCCGTGCCGTCGAGCCCGGTGCCATCGATCGACGACGCGTCGGCTTCGCCCGGGCTGTCGGGGCCGTCGGAGTCGATGATGGTCGAGGGCCGGCGGCGTTGCGACACGGCGCCGCGGGCAAGCGTGACCACCACGCCCGGGGCGATCTCGAGCCGGAGGGTCGTCTCGTGGATCTCGCGGACGGTGCCGTGGATCCCTGCCGTCGTCACGATCTCGTCGCCGACATCCGGCGCCGTTGGGGCAGCACGATCAGGAGGAAGAAGGCGACGACGAGGATCGCCAGGTAGATGAGTGCTGCGGTCATGCGGGTGCCGACGCTAGCCGAACAACGGGATCTCGCGACCGTCGGGCGGCGCCGAGATCCCGAGGTGCGTGTAGGCCGTCGCCGTGGCCCGTCGGCCCCTGGGCGTGCGTTCGATCAGGCCCTCCTTGAGGAGGTAGGGCTCGTAGACGTCTTCGACCGTCTCGGGTTCCTCCCCCACGGACACGGCGAGCGTGGTGAGACCCATGGGCCGACCGGCCGCCCGGCACAGCACCGAGAGGATGGCCCGGTCGAGCTTGTCGAGACCACGTTCGTCGACCTCGAACAACACGAGGGCGTCGCGGGCGACCACGGCGCTCACCGTGCCGTCGGCCCGCACCTCGGCGTAGTCGCGCACCCGCTTGAGGAGCCGGTTGGCGATGCGCGGCGTTCCCCGGGCGCGTCGGGCCATCTCCTCCGCGCCTTCGCGAGCGAGCGGCACGCCGAGGATGCGCGCGGCCCGGTCGATGATCGCGACGAGATCGGGGGGCTCGTAGTAGTCGAGCCGGGCGACGAACCCGAAGCGGTCGCGCAACGGTCCGGTGATGAGCCCGGTGCGGGTGGTGGCACCCACGAGCGTGAAGCGCGGGAGATCGAGCCGCAACGACCGGGCCGACGGACCCTTGCCGATCACGATGTCGAGCTGAAAGTCCTCCATCGCCGGGTACAGCACCTCTTCGACGGCGCGCGGGAGTCGGTGGATCTCGTCGATGAACAGCACGTCGCCGTCGTCGAGGTTGGTGAGGATCGCGGCGAGATCGCCGGCCCGTTCGAGCGCGGGCCCGCTCGTGACCCGCAGCGCGACCTGCATCTCGGTCGCGACGATCCCGGCCAACGACGTCTTGCCCAGCCCCGGGGGACCCGCGAGCAGGAGATGGTCGACCGCTTGGTGCCGCTGGCGCGCCGCGCCCAGGAGGATCTCGAGGTGCTCCTTCAGGCGCGGTTGACCGACGAACTCGTCGAGCGACCGCGGTCGGAGCGTGGTCTCCTCCGCCGCCTCGATCGGATCGGCCGACGCGGTGAGCAGTTCCTCGCGCCCGGCTTCGTTCGATCCGGTCACGTCCGCACCGCCAACTGCTTGAGCGCGGCGCGCAGCATGTCTTCGGCCGGTTGGTCGTCGGCGAGGCCGGTGAGCGCGGCGCGCACCTCCTCGGGTCCGTACCCGAGTTCGGTGAGCGCGGCCCGGACCTCCGCCCGCGCGCTCGGCGCACCCGACTCGACCTCGGCGAGATCGAGATCGGGCATGTCGAGGCGCGACTGCAGGAGCACCATCAGCTTCTGGGCCGTGCGCTTCCCCACCCCGGGCACCAGCGTCAACGCGTCGAGGTCGCCGTCGAGGAGGACGCGCCGCAGCGCGGTCGGCGAATGCACCGACAGCATCGCCAGCCCGAGCTTCGGGCCGACCCCGCTCGCGCCGATGAGCACCTCGAAGGTGTCGCGCTCATCTCGCGTCGGGAAGCCGAACAGGACCATCGCGTCTTCGCGGACGTGGAGGTGGGTGAAGAGGAACGCGGGCCCACCGGGAGCCAGACCGGGAACCGCGCCCGACGGTACGAGCACGCGGTACCCGACGCCACCGACCTCGACGAGCACCTCCCCTGCGATCGACCGGTCGATCACCGTGCCGCGCACCGAGCCGATCACGCGCGCCCCTTCACCGGGCGCTCGTCGCGCGCGACTGCGGCAGCGACCGCTCGTTCGAAGCCGCCGGTGCCGCCGACACCACCCGTTTCGGCCGCGGCCCCGCTGAGGGGCACGCGCCACAGATGGCACAGCGCGAGCGCGAGCGCGTCGGCCGCATCGGGAGGCTTCGGGGGTGCGTCGAGGTTGAGGAGCCGGGCGACCATCGCCTGCATCTGCACCTTGTCGGCGGCACCGTCGCCCGTGACGGCGAGCTTCACCTCGTTCGGGCTGTACTGGGTGACCGGGATCCCCATGCGGGCCGCGGTAGCGAGCGCGAGTCCACTCGCCTGCCCCACCGACATCGCGGTCCGGGCGTTCGCCTGGAACAGCACCCGCTCGACCGAGACCGCCGCGGGTCGCACCTCGGCGAGCAACCGCTCGAGCTCGACCGCGAGCGCCGCGAGCCGCTGCGGCAACGGGTCCGACGGCGGGGTGCGGATCACCCCGCACGCGAGCGCCTCCGCCTTCCGACCCTTGGTGAGCCGGACCACGCCGTACCCGCAGCGGGAGAGGCCCGGGTCGATGCCCAGCACGGAACCGTCGAGATCGAACACCGGTTCGATCCTAGGAGGTACGCCTCTTCTGCTCACGGATGGTCGACTGCGCCTCCGGCGACCGGCGAGCCGCTACACCCGCCTCCGGCTGCGTCTCCGCCGGATGCCGAGCACGACGAGGAGCAGGAGGAGCAGGACGCCGCCGGCGGGGAGCAGGCGCTTGCCCACCGACTGCCCGCTCACGGCCAGGAGATCGACCGGGGCCGCCTCGGGCGAATCGACGAGCCGGATCTCGGGTGCGGCATGGGGCTTGGAGCCGTTCGAGGTGACATCGGGCTCCGGTGCGAGCTCGAGCACGACCTCGACGTCGACCTCGACGTCGACCTCCTCGGCCGGTTCCTCGTCGGCCGGCTCGGCATCGCCGGAGAGGACGTCGCGCTCGAGGTTCTCGACGAACTGCGCGAGCAGCTTGCCCGACACGTCGTTGAGCACTCCCCGACCGAACTGTGCGACCTTCCCCGTGATCGCGAGGTCGGTCTCCACGCTCACGAGCGTCTGGTCGCCCTCCGCCCCCAGCGACAGTTGGATCGTCGCCGACGCGTTGCCCTGCCCCCTCGTGTCACGCCCCGACGCGACGATCACCGCGGTGTGGGCCGCGTCGTCGGTCGACTCGAGCTTCGCGGTGCCCTTGTACTGCGCGGTGATCGGACCGACCTTGACCTTCACGATCCCGCGGTACTCGTCGCCCTCGATCTCCTGGAGCTGCGCGCCCGGCATGCATGGCGCGATGCGTTCGATGTCGAGCAGCAACCCCCAGGCCTCGTCGACCGGCAGGGGGACCCGGAACTCCTCGAAGATCTCCATCAGTGCTCCTTCTCGAGCGCGTCGAGCGCCTCGGGCGTATCGACGTCGACTGGATCGCCCGTATCGCCGCATTCGACGTCGACCACGGGATGGGTGCGCATGAGCTGGCGGGCGCCTTCATCGCCGCGCAGCTCGCGTGCCTGCGGCCAGAGCTCCCGGCCGATCAGGACCGGGTTCGCACGCACACCCTCGTACGTGGCGGCGGCGAGCACCGCTCCGGCATCGTACGCGTCGCTGAGGCGAAGGTACGCGCCGGCACCGACCAACGGCTGGTCGGCGAGACCGATGCACACCGCATCGACCTGCTTCCACCCTTCGAGCAGATCGAGTGCCGCGCGCAGCGAGTGGGCGATACCCCGCCGCCAACCGCGCGCGTGCGTGACGATCACCGCGGCCGTCGCCTGGCGGGCAACCCTGTGCCCTTCGTGGCCGACCACGAGCACGACCGGTCGCAACGGGGAATCGACGGCGGCGGCGAGCGCCCAGGCGACCAGGGGTCGGCCTCGCAGCTCCGCAAGCGGCTTCGGCCCGTCTCCTCGAGCGGAGAAGCGGGTCCCGCTCCCCCCCGCAAGGATCGCGACCGCGACGCTCACTGCCCCGAGCGGGTCACTGGCCGGAGCGTGTCACTGGCCGACGGCTTCGATGGCCCGGCGTACGAGGACGCGGGCGAGGTGCTCGCGGTACGCCGGGCTGGCGTTGAGGTCGCCCGACGGCTCGGTACCCTCCGCGGCCAGCGCGGCGGCGTCGCCGGCGGGCGCTCCTGCGGCGAGCGCGGCCTCCACGCCTCGTGCACGCAGCGGCGTCGTACCCATGTTCACCAGCGCGACGTGGGTCGCGCCGCCGACACGCGTCGCGAGCGCGCCGACGATCGCCCAGTCCTGGGCCCGGCGGTTGAACTTCTCGTAGGCGAAGCCGTTCGCCCCGGTCTTCGGCACGCGGATCTCGGTGAGCAGCTCGTCGGGCGCGAGCGCGGTCTCGAGGAAGCCCTCGAAGAACGCGTCCGACGCGATCTCGCGTGAGCCGCTCGGCCCTTGGGCGACGAACGTGGCGTCGATCCCGAGCAGGACGGCCGGCAGGTCCGACGCCGGGTCGCCGTGGGCGATCGAACCGCCGATCGTGCCGCGGTGACGCACCTGGTTGTCGCCGACCTCGGCGGCCACGGCACGCAGCACCCCGCACTCCGACGCGAGCAGCTCGCTCGTCTCGAGGTCGCGGTGACGGGTCAGCGCACCGATCGCGACGTGGTCGCCGCCGTCGCGCACGAACGAGAGATCGTCGACGCGACCGACGTCGATGAGCACGGTCGGCACCGAGAGCCGGAACTTCATGAGCGGGATCAACGACATCCCACCGGCGAGGAGCTTCGCCTCGTCGCCGTGCTCACCGAGGAGCGCGACCGCTTCGTCGCGCGAACCCGCCCGCACGTAGTCGAACCCGGCGGGGATCACGTGCCCGCCCGCGCAACCGCCAGGACGGAGTCGACGATGTTCTGGTAGCCGGTGCACCGACAGAGGTTGCCCTCGAGGCCGAGGCGGACCTCTCGCTCCGTCGGGTCGGGGTTCTCGTCGAGGAAACCGACCGCGGCCATGACCATCCCGGCGGTGCAGTAACCGCACTGGAGGCCGTGGTGCTCGTGGAACGCCTGCTGCACCGGGTGGAGGTTCACGCCCGGCGCGAGGCCCTCGATCGTGGTGACCGTGCTCCCGTCGGCCTGGACCGCGAGCATCGTGCAGCTCTTCACGCTCTCGCCGTCGACGAGCACCGTGCACGCCCCGCAGCTCGACGTGTCGCAGCCGACCTTCGTGCCCGTGAGCCCGCATTCCT
>JBBQMI010000003.1:0-15185 GCA_038328825.1 Acidimicrobiia bacterium
GGTGGTGGTGCTGCCGAGCTTTGCCACCGCGGCGATGTCGCCGGCCACGACGCGGTCGACGGGATCCTGGTCCTTGCCGCGCACAGTCATGAGCTGGTGCAGCCGTTCGTCGACGACGCTGCGACCGTTCACGAGCACGGCGTCGTGCTCCACTGCGCCCTGCAGGACCTTGAAGAGGTTGACGCGACCGACGTACGGGTCCACCAGCGTCTTGAAGACGAACAGCGCGGCCGGTTCGCCGTCGCCTCCGCCGGTGCTCTCGACCGCCGGCGCGGGTCCCTCGTCGACGATGAAACGCGCGAGGCGGTCGATGCCGACCAGCTTGGTGGCGCTGCCGCACAGCACCGGGAAGACGGTCGCGTCGGCGATCCCGACTGCGAGCGCGTGGACGAGCTCCTTCACGTCGATCGTCTCGTCGGCGAGGTAGCGCTCCATGAGGTCGTCGTCGGCGACCACGATCCCCTCGACGATCGCGTCGTGGACCGCGTGCTCCGTGTCGACGAGGTCGTCGGGGATCGCGCCCTCGGAGCCGGTGGTCGAGTCCGACGTGTAGGTGATCGCGGTGTCCTCGAGGAGGTCGATGACGCCGCGGAAGTCGGCTTCGGTGCCGATCGGGAGCTCGAGCGGTGCCACCCCGGTGCCGAACCGAGCCTTCAGCTGCTCGAGGGTCCGATCGAACGACGCCCGCTCCCGGTCGAGCTTGTTCACGAAGATCGCGCGCGGGATCCCGCGCGCCTCGGCGAGCCGCCACGCGATCTCGGTCTGCACCTCCACGCCCTCGACCGCCGACACGACGAACACCGCGAGGTCGGCCACCCGGAGCGCAGCAGCGACGTCGCCGACGAAGTCGGCGTACCCCGGCGTGTCGATCACATTGACCTTGTAGCCGTGGATCTCGAACGGCGCGACCGCGAGCGACACCGAGATGTGCCGACGGGTGGCCTCGGGGTCGAAGTCGCAGACGGTAGTGCCGTCCTCGACCCGGCCCGGGCGGGGGATCGCGCCGGCAGCGAAGAGCAGTGCCTCGGCGAGCGACGTCTTGCCCGACCCGCCATGACCGACGAGGGCGACGTTTCGGATCCGGTCCGTCGGGAAGGTCTGCAACACCCACCCCCTGCAAGGGTCTGCGCGGCACGTCTTCACGTTCGGTGCGAGTGTACGCACCGACCCGAGCGCGCGCTTCGGCCTGGGACCCCCGTGCTACCGTGATGGAACCGCCATGAAGGGACCACACTCCGTGACGGGCTGCCATTCCGGCCCCGATTCCGGCCTCGCCCCGGGTCTTGCCCCTCCTGCAGGAGGTCCAGACCCGGCTCCTGCACCAGGACTCGTGTCCGCCCGAGCCTCGAGCAGCACCGATGCTTGACGCGCGCCTCCGCACGGGCGTCGGCAAGGTCCTCGCGCCCGCGGGAAGGGGACTGCGGCGGATCGGCATCACCGCGAACATCCTCACGGTCATCGGCCTGATCTGTTCGGGCATCACCGCCTGGCTCATCGCGATCGGCGAGCTGCGCTGGGCGGTCCTCGGACTCGTGGCCAGCGGCCTCATCGACCTCCTCGACGGCAGCGTCGCCCGCACGAGCGGCGAAGCGAGCCCCCGGGGCGCGTTCTTCGACTCGGTCACCGACCGCGTGTCCGATGCGGTCATCTTCGGCGGGTGCGCCTGGTACCTCGCGGGTGAGGGCGCGCACCTCCCCGTGCTCGCGTTCGCCGCGGCCGCGCTCGCGATGCTCATCTCCTACGAGCGGGCCCGGGCCGAGGCCCTCGACTACTCGGCCAAGGGTGGCCTGATGGAGCGGGCCGAGCGCATGGTCGTGCTCGGCGTCGGCCTGATGTTCAACATCCTCGTGCCCGTCCTCTGGCTGATGGTCGTCCTCATGACCTTCACCGCGATCCAACGCTTCGTGGTCGTGTGGCGTCAGGCGAGCGACACGCCGGTCCCGCGGGTCCGCCGCCTCCGGATCGTGCGGCACCGCCGTGCCGACGACGAAGAGCTCGGTCTCGCCGCCGGCGACGAGGGCCGCAGCCTCACCGCGTGGTGGGACGCGCGGCGCACCGCCGGCGAAGGTCGGGGTCCGTCACCGACCCGACCGGCCCGGCGCCGCACCCGGCCCTGACTCCGTTGCCCCACCCGGCGTATCTCGCGTACCGCGGCGCGGCCGCGCTCGCCCAGGCGCTCCCGGCATCGGTTGCCGAACCGACCGCGCGCGCGCTGGGCCGCGCCGCTGCGGTCGCCATGCCGGGACGCCGGCGCATGATCGAGAAGAACCTCCGTCGAGCCACCGACGGTCGCCTCGAGGGCGACGAGCTCCGCCGCGCCGTGGGCGAGACCTTCGCGTCCTACGGCCGGTACTGGATGGAGCTGTTCCGGTTGCCCCTCGAGGTCCGCGACCCTGCCGCGATGCAGGCCGGGTTCGAGACGGAGGGCTTCGACTACATCACCGACGGTCTCGCCGCGGGGAAGGGAGTCGTGCTCGCGCTCCCACACCTCGGTGGCTACGACTACGCCGCGGGGTGGTTCGGCAGCTGCGTCGGGCGACCACCCGCGGTCGTCGTGGAGACCGTGGAACCACCGGAGCTGTTCGACTGGTTCGTCCGCGTGCGACGCGACGCCGGGATGGAGGTCATCGCACTCGGACCCGACGCCGGGCGCGCGGTCGCGCGTACGTTGCGAGCCAACTCCGTCGTGTGTCTGATGGCCGATCGCGACATCACCGGCGACGGCGTCGAGGTCGAGTTCTTCGGCGAGCGCACGACCCTTCCCGCCGGTCCGGCCATGCTCGCGATGCGCTCCGGCGCGCCCCTGATCCCCATGACGGTCTACTACCGCCCGCACGGCCGCCACCTCGCGCGGATCGGCCCACCGGTCCCCGTCGAGCGCGAAGGTCGGCTTCGCGACGACGTCGCGCGCATCACCCAGGTCCTCGCGAACCGGTTCGAGGAGTACATCCGCGCCGATCCGACGCAGTGGCACCTGATGCAGCCGAACTGGCCGAGCGACCGGGTGCCGGCGTCGTGATGGTCGCGCCGTGAAGGTCGCGATGATCTGTCCGTACTCCCTCTCGATCCCCGGCGGTGTGCAGGGACAGGTGCTCGGACTGGCGCGTGCGCTGCGTGCGCTCGGGCACGAGACCCGTGTGCTGGGTCCGTGCGACGGGCCCCCGCCGATGCCGTTCGTGATGTCGGTCGGGCCGAGCACCAAGGTCGAGAGCAACGGATCGATCTCGCCGATCGCGCCGGGCAAGGTCGCGGCGCAGCGCACCCTCGAGGCACTGCGGAGCTTCGAGCCCGACGTCATGCACCTCCACGAGCCCCTCGTGCCGGGGCCGACGACCGCCGCGCTCCTCGGGACGAAGATCCCGTCGGTCGGCACGTTCCACATGGCCGCCGAACGCCGCGACAGCTTCTACCGCTACCTGCACAAGCCGGCCAGTGGCGTGGCGAAGCGGATCACGATCCGCACCGCGGTGTCGGAAGACGCTCGCCGCACCGCGCAGGAGTCGCTCGGCGGGAGCTACTGGGTCCTGCCGAACGGCGTCGACGTCGAGCCCTTCGCGACGGCCGACCCCTGGCCGTCGTCGGCTCCGGCCGTGCTCTTCGTCGGCCGCCACGAGCCGCGCAAGGGCCTCGGGGTGCTCCTCGACGCGTGGCGCGACGTCGATCGCGACGCGGTCCTCTGGGTCGCGAGCGACGGTCCCGAGACCGCCGTGCTGCGCGGCCGCGGGGTGGCCGGTGTGGAGTGGCTCGGCCGCATCACCGACGCCGAGAAGGCCCGCCGCATGCGGGGCGCGGCGATCTTCTGTGCGCCGGCCATCTCGGGGGAGTCGTTCGGGGTGGTCCTCCTCGAGGCGATGGCCTCGCGTGCCGCGGTGGTGGCGTCCGACATCCCCGGGTACCGCAACGTCGCCCGTCCCGACGTCGAGGCGCTCATGACCGTGCCCGGAGACCCCGAGTCGCTGCGGCACGCCCTGCGCCGGCTTCTCGACGATCCCGCCCGCAGGGCCGAGCTCGCCGACGCGGGGGAACAGCGGACCGCGGAGTTCTCGATGGTCCGGCTCGCCGAGCGATTTGTCCCGGTCTACGAGTCGGCGATCGCCTGTGCGCCCGGAGACGACTGACCCGGGCCCGGGCGGCGTCGCCCGATTCGGGAGCCGACGCCGTACACTGAGTCCGTTCCCATCCGCCCGGCCAGGAGCCAGCGCGTGATCCCTGCCCTCATCATCGTCGCGGTCGTCGTGATCGCGATCATCTTCCTCGTCGTCTCCTACAACTCGCTCGTCCGGTCGCGGAACCGGATCGACAACGCCTATTCGCAGATCGACGTCCAGCTCAAGCGGCGCTACGACCTGATCCCGAACCTCGTGGAGACGGTCAAGGGCTACGCCGCGCACGAGAAGTCGACCTTCGAGGCCGTCACCGCCGCGCGCGCAAATGCGATCAGCGCACAGGAGGGCGGATCGCCGGCTCAGCAAGCCCAGGCCGAGAATGCGCTGAGCGGCACGCTGAAGAGCCTCTTCGCGGTCGCCGAGGCGTATCCCGACCTCAAGGCGAACCAGAACTTCCTGAACCTCCAAGAGGAGCTGACGTCCACGGAGGACCGCATCGCGTACGCGCGGCAGTTCTACAACGACAGCGTCCTGACCTACAACAACAACATCCAGACGTTCCCGCGGAGTCTCCTCGCGGGAATGTTCAACTTCGACAAGCGCGAGTACTTCGAGGGCGACCCCGAGGCCACAGGCCCGGTCAAGGTCGAGTTCTAGGCTCCACCGCCCCGTTCACCGCGCTCCCGTCCTCACGAATAGGTCCACGCCCTGTACGAGCAGATCGCGCGCAACAAGCGCCGGACGTTCTTCCTCCTCTTCTTCTTCGTGGTGTTGATCGCCGCGGTGGTGGCCGCGCTCGGATACCTGTTCCAGTTCGGGTACGCGGTCGTCCCCGTGGCGATCGTCATCGCGATCGCCATGGCCTGGGGGTCGTACTGGTTCTCCGATCGCATCGCGCTCGCGGCCAGCCGGGCCAAGCCGGCCGACGGCCCCGAGTACCGCCGCTACCACAACCTCGTCGAGGGCCTCTGCATCGCGGCCGGGCTCCCGAAGCCCAAGCTCTACGTCGTCGACGACCCGGCCCCGAACGCCTTCGCAACCGGGCGGAACCCGAAGCACGCGGCCCTCGCCGTCACCACCGGACTGCTCGCGATGATGAACCGGGTCGAGCTCGAGGGCGTTGTCGCCCACGAGCTGTCGCACGTGAAGAACTACGACATCCTCGTCACCACAGTGGCGGTCACCGCGGTCGGGGCGATCGCGCTCATGGCCGACCTCGGCCTGCGCTTCATGTGGTGGGGTGGTCGCAGCGGCCGGCGCGACAACAACGACAGCGGCGGGCTCGGGGCGATCGTCGCGATCCTGGCCCTCGCGCTGCTCATCCTCGCCCCGTTCGCGGCGCAGCTCATGCAGTTCGCCATGAGCCGTCGGCGTGAGCTGCTGGCCGACGCCAGTGGGGTCCAGCTCACCCGCTACCCGCCCGGGCTCATCTCGGCGCTCGAGAAGCTGCAGGGCGACAAGGCCGTGGTGCACCACGCCACCCGCGCCACCGCCCAGCTCTGGATCGAGTCGCCGCTCGAACGGGAACCCGACAAGGAAGGGAAGAAGGGCTCGTGGCTCAACCGTGCCTTCGACACGCATCCGCCCCTCGACGAGCGGATCGCCGCCCTCAAGGCAATGTGAGCGCAACGGAGCCGCCAGACTTCGCGCACGGGACTTCGATGGGTGAACGGTCGAGGCGGCGAAGTGGAGCGAACCGTCGTGATCGAGTGACGCACGTCCGAGCCACATCGGTCGTGCTGGTCCTGCTCCTCGCGCTGGGCGCGGCGGCCTGCGGCGGTGGCGGTGACGACAAGAAGGCGGCGAAGTCGAAGGAATCGACGACCACCACGGTGCCGCCGCCTCCGACCGCGCCCCTCACCGGCCTCCCCGATCCGAGCGGCGCGAGCCGCACGCGCCCGGCACTGATCATCAAGATCGAGAACACCCCCGAGGCGCGCCCCCAGACCGGACTCGAGTCGGCCGACGTCGTATACGAAGAGGTCGTCGACGGCGGGATCACCCGATTCTTCACCGTCTTCAACTCCACGCTGCCGGCGACGGTGGGCCCGATTCGGTCGGTCCGGCCGATCGACGCTTCCCTCGCAACGCAGCTGGGCGGCTTGTTCGCGTACTCGGGGGGGATCCGAGAGGAGATCGATCGCATCGGCGCCGTTCCGAGCCTGATCCCGATCGACGAGAGCAAGGCCGGCGACGCGATGTTCCGCGAGAGCTCCCGCCGGGCACCGCACAACCTCTACGGCTACCCCGACCGCTTCTTCGCCTTCGGTGGCGCGCCGGTTCCGCCGCAGCCGCTGTTCTCGTATCTCGACGCGGGCGCGACGTTCGCGGGTGAGCCGATCACGTCGTTCACGGTCGGGCAGTCGAACGACAAGGCCTACAACCCGAGCTACACCTGGGAGCCGACGACCCGCACGTGGTTGCGCTCGGTGGGCGGCGAGGCGTCGACGATGGCTTCGGGTGTGCAGATCGCCCCGACCAACGTCGTCGTCCAGTTCACGACCTACGACCCCGAGCCCGGCGCGTCGGGCGCGACCGGCATCGTGACCGGCTCGGGAGAGGTGTGGGTCTTCACCGACGGCAAACTCGCGAAGGGCTCCTGGACGCGCAACGACCCCGCGCTCCCCGCCACCTACACCGATGCTGCGGGCAAGCCCATCAAGCTCGCGGCGGGCCGCACATGGGTCGAGCTCGCCGCCTTCGGTGCCGAGACGCAGGTCGTCGCGCCCCCGCCGCCGCCGACGGTGCCGCCCGCCGCGTCGACATCGACCACGAAGGCGAAGCAGAACAAGGGCGGCTGAACCAGTTCGGGCGCGTGGTGAACGACGGGCCGAAGGTGCCGACCCGTCGCCACACCGTTGCGCCGTCTCGCTCGGGCTAGTTCCCTTCGACGACTCCGCAGGCGAAGCGGTCGCCGGCGTTGCCGGTGGCCTGGGTCTTCGCCACCGCGGTCGCTCCCGCGCCGTACTGGTCCGCTCCCGTCCCGATCGGGACGTTGCCGAAGTTGTCGGGTCCGGCGTGCAGGACGACCGCGCGCCCGACCACCTCGTTCGGCGTCAGCTTGTCGACGTCGAATCGCATGGTCGCGGTGCCATCGGCGTTGACGAAGACGCTCGGCATGTCACCGGCGTGGTTGCCGTGCACTTCGGTCGGGTCGTGCTTCCAGTGGCCGTAGGCGGACACGAACCACGTCGACGACGGCTGGGTCGGATCGGCGATGCAGCCGTCGCCGTTGGTGGTCACGTCGTTGGCATGCACGTGCAGTCCGTGGAACGCGTCGAGGGCGGTCGCGGTCGCGTCGCGGAGGCGCACCGAGATCCGGGTCTGGTGGGTCGACGATTCGTCGACGAAGGCGATGGTCCCGACGCGGGTGCCATCGGCAGCCTGCAACTGGGCCCTGGCCCACGGTTCCCGCGCGGCCGCGGTACCGCTCGTGGTTGCCACTGCGGCGGCACCGATCAGGGCCATTGCGGCGATGCCGGCGATGCCGGCTCGGATCTTGCTCATACTGGTTCCTCCCTGTCTCGGGCCGGTCGGCCCTCGGCTTCCATTCCGACAGACGCACGCACCGGCTCCCCGGGTGACGGGTCGTGCAAGGATTCCGTCATGAGAGCAGATGCGTGGGCCGCACGTATCCGCGACGCGCTGATCGCCGCCTGTCACCCCGAGCAGTCAGTGGGTGCGTCTGTCGGAGCGATGGCCGCCAGCGGGTTCCTCGTGCCCTGGCACCACGCGGGAGCGTTCGCGGTCGAGCGCGCCCCGAGCTCGCCCGTCTCGGCGGACCAGTCCGCACCGATCGACGTCGACCGTCTGGTCGTCGAGCTGTTCCACCAGGAGGGCCAATCGCTCGTTCGCCTCGCGCGGTTGTTCGTCGATGATCGCAATGCGGCCGAGGACCTCGTCCAGGAGGCGTTCATCCGCCTGGCGCGCTCCGCGCATCGCATCAAGGACGGAGCCAAGGCAGCCCCGTACCTGCGTTCGATCGTCTTGAACCTCGCGCGCGACAACAACCGCCGTGGGTTGGTTTCCCTGCGCCACCACCTCCCTCAGGACGACCGACGCGCGTCCACCGAAGACGAGATCGAGTTGCGGGAAGACCAACAGCAGGTGATCGATGCGCTGCGTGACCTGCCGCAGCGACAGCGGAACGCGCTCGTCCTCCGGTACTACGAGGAGCTCGGAATCGACGAGATCGCCGACGCGATGGGGATCTCCCGAAATTCGGTGAAGACCCATCTGAAGCGCGGTCTCGCGTCACTCGAGCAGCACCTCGGTGGCGCGTTCGACACCGAGCGAGAGCGGAGCGACGCGCCCGAGGTGACCGCGTGACCGCGGTCGAACAGCGCCTCCGCGACGCACTCTTCGACGAAGCCGACGCGCTCGACGAGAGCGACGATCTGTTCGCTCGCGTCGCTCTCAGCATCGAGGACGACCGGGCGTTGCGTCGTCAACGGCGTCGACGGATCGCGACGATCGGCTGCTTCGTCGGCGCGATTGCCGCGGTCGTCTTCGCCACAACCGAACGAACGAAGGGAGAGCTCGTCATGGACTGGTGGGTCTTGGAGTTGCTGTGGTTCGCCGGGATGGTGTTCCTGGCCCTGTGGTTGGGGCCGTTCATCCGGCGGTTCGGCAAGAGCTACGCCGCCGACGTCTTCCGGGCCAATCCCCGGACCGGCAAGAGCTTCATCGTGCTGATGGACGTTGCGTACTACCTGGTCTTCTTCGCGTTCATCCTCTTCACCGTGCAGTTCGAACCCGACGCCGGCTGGGGCGAGACGGTGAACGCCACCCAGTTGCAGGCGTGCACGGTGCGTCTCGGCGGGATCCTGCTCATCGTGGGCCTGCTGCACGGGCTCAACGTGTTGATGTTGCCGATCATCGGCCGGATCCTCACGCTGAACCGGCGCCTCGACGAAGACACTCCGCCACCGGAGCCTCGCGCCCGGCGCGATTGATCCGATCTCATGTTCCTGCTCGTGCTGATCCCGTTCGCGTTGGTGCTGGTGGTGCTCTCCGTCCTCGGCCTGGCCGGGATCGGGCTCCTCGGCGACGAGCGCCGTGCGGAACGGAGCGGAGCGGCCGGTGCACTCGGTCCGGTCGTCGGGCTGCTGATCGGCGGCGGGATGCTCGTGCTCGCCGTGGCCGGCGCGTTTGCGCTTGTCGGCCTCGGCGGTGGCGACGAGAGCGACGAGCGCCACCGCGAGACCGGGACCGCGGCCGCGTCCGACTCGACCTCTCGGGCGACGACCCCCGAGCATCCGGAGACCCGCGCACCGACCCTCGGGGCCGCCGTCAGGATCGAAGCCGACGCGGGGGCTACCTTCCCGGTGTCGTACGACGTCGCCGACCGGCTGGCGCCCGACACCGTGCTCCCGATCCACGTGGTCGGGTTCGGGCCGTTCGCGGCGGCGGTCGCGGAGCAGTGCGCGCCCAGCCTCTCGCGCCGGTGTGAGAACCAGATCGCGGTGCAGTTCGACGCCGACGGCGAAGCGCATTTCCAGTACCTCGTCTCCGACGAGTTCCTGGAGGCGCAGGCGATTCCGGGCCGGTGCCGTGCCGACGCGGCGCCGTGCACGATCGTCGTGCGCACAGCCGACGGGGAGCGGCGCGGTTCGATCCAGACGATCTTCGTCGACGCGATCCCGGTCGCGGGCCGCATCGAGGTGACCCCGTCGACGGGCCTCTCCCTCGACGGTGAGCGGGTCACAGTCACCGTCCACGACTATCCGCCGGGCGGTGAGGTCGCGGCGATGCTCTGCGCGGCGCCGGATGCGACCGGCAGCCGCTGCGGCGCGCCCGGCCCCACCGCGAGGATCGCGGTCGGCGCCGACGGCACCGCCGCGCCGAGCTCGTGGTCACGCCCGGACCCGTGGGTGAGGAGGGGGTGCCGTGCTCTCGGGGCGACGACTGCGGCATCTCGGTTGCGTCCGCCGATGTGTTCGCGCGGGCACCGGTGGTTCCGATCGCGTTCGCCGCGCCTCCCGGTGCCGACTACGACGGAGCTCGACTCGCGCTGGGCCTCGCCGTGGCCGGGCTCCTCCTGGGGCTCGCGGCGGCGTTGCTCCTGCGAACCGACTGGGCACCGGTCGGTGAGGCTGCGGCGCCCGAGATCGACGACGCGGAGTACGCCGATCTCGATGCGATCATCGCGGCGCTCCCGCCGGAGGAAGACGAGCTCGTCGGGAGTCCCTGACCGCTTCCTCGCCGCGGCGTCACCCGCGTCGGCTGGTCGCTCGTCTGTCGGATGACGGACCCGACGGGGAGAGCACCCATGGCGACGAACGTGATCGAGATCGAGGGGCTCCGCAAGGAGTACCGCCGCAAGCGGGGCCGGACCGTCGCGGTCGACGGGCTCGACCTCGCGGTTCCCGAAGGCGGTGTGTTCGGCTTCCTCGGGCCGAATGGCTCCGGCAAGACGACGACGATCCGCTGCGTGCTGGGCCTCGCCCGGCCGACGAAGGGGTCGGTGCGGCTGTTGGGCCAGCCGGTCCCCGAGGGCCTCACGACGTCGGTGCGCAGGGTCGGGGCGATCGTGGAGGCACCGGCGTTGTTCCCGACGATGACCGGGCGCGACAACTTGCAGCTGCTGGGCGCGATCGACCGCATCGGCCGGAGCCGCGTCGACGCGGTCCTCGAGGAGGTCGGACTCACCGAGCGAGCCGGCGACGCGGTGAGGAAGTACTCCCTCGGCATGCGCCAGCGGCTCGCTCTCGGCGCGGCGCTCCTGAAGGACCCGGCGCTCCTGATCCTCGACGAGCCCGCGAATGGTCTCGATCCCGCGGGAATGCGTGGCGTACGAGAGCTCCTCCGCCGGTTGGCGCGTGAGGGCCGAACCGTCTTCGTCTCGAGTCACCTGCTCTCCGAGATCCAACAGACCTGCGATCGCGTCGCGATACTCAGCCGCGGCCGTTGCGTCACCCACGGCACCGTCGCCGAGGTGAGCGCGGCCGCCGGCCATGGAGCTGCGCTTCTGGTCACGGTCGACGACCTCCCTGGTGCACTCGTGGTGTTGGACCGCGCCGGCTTTCCCGCGGAACGCGTCGATGATCACCTCCGAATCGCGATCGCGCCGTCGGAGGCCACCAGGATCAGCCGGACGCTCGGCGAGCACGGCTACTGGGTCTCCGAGCTCCGCGCCGACGAGGTCAACCTCGAGGACCTGTTCCTCGAAGTGACCGAGGAGCTCGGCGGGCGCCCCGGTGTCGGGAACGAGGAATCGCGATTCGAGGAGGTCGGCACGTGAACCTGCTCATGGTCGAGATGCGACGGGCCCTGCACCGACGGGTCGTGCTGGTGCTGGTGCTGATCGCGCTCATCGGATGCGCGCTCGCAGGTGTGGTCGCGTTCCTGGGCTCGACCGGCAAGACGGTCGCCGAGCTCCACGTGCGGGGTGCGACGCACCCGGCCGTGCTCACCGATTGGTGGACCTCCGGAACGGGCGACAGTGCGGTGACCATCGGGGCCACCTTCCTCCTGCTCGGTGGATTCTTCGGCGGTGCGGCAGTCGCAGGCGCCGAGTGGCGCGCCGGCACGATCACGACCGTGCTCACGTGGGAGCCCCGACGCGTGCGTCTCACCCTGACTCGAACGGCCGCATGCGGGATCCTCGCCTTCGTCATCGCAACGGGCCTCCAGATCGTCTTCCTGGCCGCCTTCCTCCCGGCCGTGTTCACCAACGGAACCACTGTCGGGGCGGATGCCGCGTGGTGGGGGTCGCTGGTGCTCGCGATCGCCCGTGTCTCACTGTTGACTGCCGTTGCCGCGACGCTCGCGGTTGCGCTCGCGACGCTGGGCCGGAACACCGCGTTCGCGTTGGCGACGGTGTTCGCGTGGATGGCAGTGATCGAGGGTCTCATCCGAGGTGTGCGCCCGGGCTGGGCGCAGTACCTGTGGGGCGAGAACCTGGCAACGACGCTCTCGTGGTCGCAGATGCGGAACGTCGACTTCAGTCGCGGCCCGCTGCTCGCGTTGCTGACGATCAGCACGTACACCGTCGCGCTCGTCGCCCTGGCCACGATCACGTTCCGGCGTCGCGACATCGCCGGGGCCAGCTAGACAAGGTCCGCAGTCCACACGTCGACGGGCTCTGCGAACCCGCGGAGCTCGTGCGTGCCGTCGAAGCTGCACTGGAAGCGCGTCGGATCGAGTCCGGTGGCGAGTGGCGCAGGGACGACGACGTGGCCGGGTTCGGCCACCTGCACCAACCGCGCGCGAGGTTGACGACGGGACCGAAGTAGTCGCCGTCGCGCAACGTGACGAGCCCGGCTGCGACAGCCGCGCGGGCCTCGGGGAGCACCGGATGGGCGGCGAGCCGCGCGACGAGATCGAGCGCGAGGGCGACGGCGTCGGCCGGGTCGGCGACGAGGTCGGCGACGAGGTCGGCGAAGCCGACCGCGAAGTCCGATGCCTCGGGCCCGGGGCCGGTCAGGCGGTCCAAAGCCGCCGCGATCGCGCCCGCCGTGGCCTGGAGGGTGAGCGTGGGCTCGCCGGGTCGGATCACGAGATCGCGCGCGACGCGCCTCGGCGTCGGGTGCCGCCGGGTCGTAGAGCCCGAGCCGTCGGAGCTCGTCCCAGTCGGTCACGACGCGCACGGTACCGGTTACCGATCCGTCGGAGGAAGGGTCGGCCGGTAGACTGGCGCCATGCCCGAGTCAGCTGGAACCGCCCGCGAAACCGGGACCTCCCGCGTCAAGCGGGGTCTCGCCGAGATGCTCCGGGGCGGCGTCATCATGGACGTCGTCAACCCCGAACAGGCGAAGATCGCCGAAGACGCCGGTGCGGTCGCCGTGATGGCGCTCGAGCGGGTGCCCGCCGACATCCGGCGTGACGGCGGTGTCGCCCGCATGAGCGACCCGGCGATGATCGAGGGGATCCAGGCCACGGTCACGATCCCGGTCATGGCGAAGTGCCGGATCGGCCACTTCGCCGAGGCGCAGGTGCTCGAGTCGCTCGGAGTGGACTACATCGACGAGAGCGAGGTGCTCACCCCTGCCGACGAGGCGAACCACGTCGACAAGTGGGCGTTCACCACCCCGTTCGTGTGCGGTGCGACGAACCTCGGTGAGGCGCTGCGACGCATCTCCGAGGGCGCGTGCATGATCCGCTCGAAAGGTGAGGCCGGCACCGGCAACATCGTCGAGGCGGTCCGCCACCTCCGTTCGATCCTCGGGGAGATCCGCCGGCTGACGGTCGCCGACGAAGCCGAGCTCTTCGCCGCGGCGAAGGACCTCCGGGCGCCGGTCGAGCTCGTGCGCGAAGTCGCCGCGCTCGGCGAGCTGCCGGTGCCGATGTTCTGCGCGGGTGGCATCGCCACCCCTTCCGATGCGTCGCTCGTGCTGCAACTCGGTGCGCAGGCCGTCTTCGTGGGCAGTGGCATCTTCAAGAGCGACGAGCCCGCGACCATGGCCAAGGCGATCGTGGAGGCGACCACCCACTACCGCGACGCCTCGATCGTCGCGAAGGTGTCGACGAACCTCGGCAAGGCGATGCCCGGCGAGGAGATCTCGACCCTCGACGTGAAGCTCGCCGAACGCGGTTGGTAGTCCGTGACCCCGCAGCCCCCAGGTCGGCGTGGCGATGAAGGCCGGCGTCCTCGCGTTGCAGGGAGCGTTCCGCGAGCATCGTGAGGTGCTCGACGCGCTCGGCGTCGACGCGGTCGAGGTCCGCACGCCCGACGATCTGAGCGGCGTCGAGACGCTGTTCCTCCCCGGTGGCGAGTCGACCACGATCACGAAGCTCGTCGACTCGTCGGGCCTGCGGGCACCGCTCGACGACCGCATCGCGGGCGGGTTGCCGGTGTTCGCGACCTGCGCCGGCCTGATCCTCCTCGCGCGCGAGGTGCTCGACGGGCGTCCCGACCAGGAGTCGCTCGGTGCGCTCGACGTGACCGTGCGGCGCAACGCCTACGGCCGCCAGCGGGAGTCGTTCGAGGCGCCGTTGATGATCCACGGGTTGGGAGGCGACGAGCTCCCCGGGGGGGCGTTCCCGGGCGTCTTCATCCGGGCGCCGGTCGTGGAGTCGGTGGGCGCCGAGGTTGACGTGCTCGCCCACCACGACGACCATCCGGTGCTGGTCCGCAGCGGGGTCATCTGGGCGGCGACGTTCCATCCCGAGCTCTCCGGAGATCTCCGGCTCCACCGACGGTTCCTCGACGAAACTGGGGGCAACTGATGTCAGGCCATTCCAAGTGGCACTCGATCAAGCATCAGAAGGGCGCTGCCGATGCCGCGCGCGGGAAGGTGTTCGCCCGGTTGGCGCGCCAGATCGAGGTCGCGGCGCGCACCGGCGGCGGCGACCTCGAGGGCAACCCGACGTTGCGGACCATGGTGCAGAAGGCGCGCGACTCGTCGATGCCGAAGGACAACATCGAGCGCGCGATCAAGAGAGGGACCGGTGAGCTCGAGGGCGTCACCTACGAAGAGGTGAACTACGAGGGCTACGCCCCCCATGGGATCGCGGTCTACGTCGAGGCGCTCACCGACAACCGCAACCGCAGCGGCTCGGAGATCAAGAACATCTTCACCCGCAACGGCGGCTCGCTCGCCGAACCGGGCGCGGTGAGCTGGCAGTTCGAGCGCAAGGGCATCGTGATCCTCGAGAAGTCCGCGGCGAGCGAAGACGACCTCATGCTCGCCGCCCTCGACGCCGGCGCCGAAGACATCACCGACCTGGGCGACACCTGGCAGGTCACCACGCCCGCGACCGACCTGCACGCCGTGCGCGTCGCGCTCGAGGAGGCCGGGATCACCGTGACGAGCGGCGACCTCACGATGCTGCCCACCACCACGGTCGAGCTCGACGACACGTCGTCGGCGAAGTCGGTGCTGCGCGTGATCGACGGCCTGGAGGAGCACGACGACGTCCAGGCCGTCTACGCCAACTTCGACATCCCCGACGACGTCCTCGCGTCGGCCTACGCATGACCGACCTCGACCGTGCCCTCGCGTTCGTCGAGGAGCATCACCACGCGGTCCTCTCCACGTTCCGGCGCGACGGTGCGCCGCAGCTGTCGCCGGTGGCGTGCGGCGTGCAGGACGGCCAGGTCGTCATCAGCAGCCGAGAGACGGCGATCAAGGTGAA
>JBBQMI010000004.1:0-13892 GCA_038328825.1 Acidimicrobiia bacterium
GGCTGGGATCGGCCAGCAGCGCGAAGATCGTCTCCGGGGGTGCGGGGATCACACGTTCGACACTCTCCACGTCACCGTTGTCAGCCATGCCGCATGCTAACCAAGGGTGCCTTCGTGCCCGAGCTCGAAGTCGGCCACCGCGATCACCGACGCGACGGGGATCGGTCCGTAGACGTGCGGGAAGGGTTCGGGTGCGTCGCCGACGAACTCGTCGCGCACCTCACTCCCGACCCGGTCGACGTCGATCGTGAGGAGCACCAGCGGCTCCGACGCATTGGCGTAGAACGCCGACGCCACGCCGAGCACCTGCTCGAGTGACGCGCTCGCGTGGATGAAGCCCACTTCGTCGAGCGAGCGGCCGAGCGTCGAGACGCGGTACTCGCCATCGCGTTGCGCGTCGTCCCAGTCGGACGCGAGCGCGAGATGGAACACCACTCGGCTCATCGCCTCACAGCTCGAACGGATCGCGACCCATCTGGTCGCGCACGAGCTCGACGGGCGGGTTGGTGAGGGTCCGCCGTTGCCAATTGGCGCCGTCGACCACCAGCGTGTGGCCGGAGATGAACGCGCCGTAGGGCGACGCGAGGAACGTCGCGGCCCACCCGAGCTCGTAGGGTCGACCGACACGCATCGCGGGTTGGCGGTCGGCCTTGTCGTCGAGACTCTTCAGGTTGCCCTGGATGTCGGCGGTCATGTCCTCGTGCGGCACCAGCCCGGGCACCAGGCCGTTGACCTGGATCCCGTAGGGGCCCCACTCGACCGCGAGCGTCTCGGTGAGGTTCTTCACCCCGGCCTTGGCCGCGGCGGAGTGCGCGAACCCCGGACCGCCGGTCCACGCGTACGACGCGCCGACGTTCACGATCGACCCGCGCGTCCCCGCGCCCAGGTGACGACGCCCGAACTCGCGGCAACAGAGGAACGTACCGTTGAGCGTGATGTCGACGACCGTACGCCACGCGTTCGGTGACGTGTCCTCGGCCGGTACGGGGAAGTTCGCGGCCGCGTTGTTCACGAGCACCTGCGGGAGGCCGAAGGCGTCGCTTGCCGCGTCGAACGCGGCACCGACTGCGTCGGCGTCGCGGATGTCGCACGCGACGGTGAGGACCGGGGCACCGAGCGCTTCGATCGCGGCGCGGCCGGCGTCGAGGTGCTCCGGTTTGCGGCTCGCGATCACGATCGACGCGCCGAGGCGCGCGAACTCGGAAGCGATCGCCTTGCCGAGCCCGGTCCCTGCGCCGGTCACGAACACCGCGACGCCGTCGTAGGTACCGGCGGGCAGTGCCGAGGCGCCGAGCGGTGGTGGCGGGGCGAGCCCGATGGGTTCGGTCACGATCGTCTCCTCGTGGTCGGCTCAGCTGCCGGTGAAGCGCGGTGGGCGGTCTTCGGCGCGGGCGGCGCGCAGCTCGGCGGCGTCGTCGCTGCGGTTCACGAACGTCTGGTAGATCATCTCGTCGTCCATCGACGTGACGATCTGCGGCCGCGACAGGTGGGCGATCACGGTCCGGGCCATCTTCACCGCGACCGCTGGCCGAGTGGCGATCTGCTCGGCCATCTCGCGCACGGTGTCGTCGAGGTCGTCGGCGGGCACGACCCGGCTCACGATGCCGTGGGTGAACGCCTCCTCCACCGGCATGACCCGGCCGGTGAGCACCAGGTCGCTGACCACGCCGGGTCCGCACATCTCGTGGAGCACGGCCACGCCACCGGTGTCGGGGATCACGCCGTAGGTCAGCTCCGGCAGGCGAAACCGCGCGCCCTCGGCCGCGACCCGCACGTCGCACAGCAGCGCGCGCTGGAACGACCCACCCATCACCCAGCCCTTGCACGCCACGATCACCGGCGCATCGAGCTCCCAGAGCTGTTGGATCCCGCGGTGACCGCGGCGCATCAGCTCGTGGTGCGACAGCTCGACCTGCAGGGTGCCGATCGATCCGACGTCGCGGCCCGAAGAGAACGACCGCCCCTCGCCGCGCCAGACGACGGCCCGCACCTCGGGTCGGGCCTTGAGCTCGGCGAGGATCTCGAAGAGCTCGGCGTCCATCGCGTCGTCGAACGCGTTGTGCTTCTCGTCGTGGTCGTTGGTGATCGTGGCCACGGTGCCCTCGACGTCCAACCGCACGTGGCCCGTCATCCCCGCAACCCCCTGGTCGTGACCCGTCGGCGACATCCTGCCGCATCCCGCCGCCCGACCCGGAGGCCGGTCACCCGGAGGGGGCGACCTCGGAGCCGCGACCCGAACCGCGGCGGCCCAGGAGCATGCGGGGGAAGTCGCGAATCTCGCGGGGTGACACCCCGACGATCGCGTACACGACGAGCATCGCGGCGCCACCCGCGGCGAGCTCGACGAAGTAGGTGTCGGCGAGTCGCAGGACGACGACACCGGCCACGATCGCGAGGAGACCACCGAGCGCGGGCCGGGCGATCGCCCCGAGGACCGTCCGGACGGTGATCCCGTGGCGACGACGGAGCGCGACGAGGTACACGGGCCCGATGATCCCGAGCGCGACGACGACGTGGCCGATGCCGACACCCCGGAGTCCGTCCTGACGGGCGCCGATCGTGAGCGCGGGGATGAGCGCGACGAACCAGAGGGCCTGGATGCCGACGAGGATCCGCGACTGACCGACCGCGACGAAGAGGTCGTAGAAGAAGTCGAACGCGACGCGCAGACCACCGAGCACCGCGAGGAACACCAACACCGGCGCGGCCGCCCTCCACTTCTCGCCGTACACCACGACGATGAGCGGCAGTGCGAGGACCGCGAGCGCGCTGCAGATCGGCACGGTCACGACCATGAGCAGGTGCAGCCACCGCCGGAACACTGCGACCAACTGGGGTCGGTCGTCCTGGTAGCGAGCGAACCCGGGCACGGCGACAGGGCGGACCGTCTGCGACAGCATGTTCCACGGGATGCTGGAGAGGTTGAACGCGAGGGTGTAGAGCCCCAACTGCACGGTGCCGAGCTCGCGACCGATCACGACGTAATCGACGTTCAGCATCGCGAACACGAGGAAGCTCGACGCGGTGAGCGGGATGCCGAACCGCAACAATTCGCCTGCGATCTTCTTGTCCCATCCGGGCCGCGGCCGGATCGGCGCCACCGCGTAGAGCACCGCGGTGTTCGTCGCGTTCCCTGCGAGTCGACCCCAGGCGAGGCTCCACGGCCCGAAGCCGGCGAGCGCGAGCCCGATGGTCACGGGGGTCGACACCATGAAGCCCGCCCACTCGGCGAGCACGCGCTTGTCCTGACGGAACCCGCGTGTGAGCAGACCGATCGGCACCGACGCGACGCCGTCGATGATCACGCCGAGCGCGAGGAGGCGGAGGACGCCGGTCGCCTGGGGCGTGTTCAGCTCCGACGCGAAGAGCGGTGCCGCGGCGAAGCAGATCCCGAACAGCAGGACGCTCCCGCTGATGGCGATCGTCGTCGCGGTACGGGCGGCGGTGATCAGGTTCCCCGGCCAGCGCACGACCGCGTAGGTCACGCCGAGCTCGTTGATGCTGATGAGGCCGTTGAGCGCGATGAGGGCCACGGCCACGACGCCGAAGTCCTCGGGGGTGAGGATCCGGGCCATCACGATCCCGATGATCGGGTTGACGAGCCGGGAGAAGAGGGTGCTCAGGACCCCCCAGCGGAGCCCGGACCGCATCCGGTCGCCGAGAGCGGGGTCGACCGGCTCGCCGATCCCGTCCGTCTCGACCTCGGAGTCGCCCTCGTGGCCTGTCACGGTGTCCTCGATCGGCCGCCACCTCCACGACGGGCGACGGGGCGACGAGCACCGAATCGCAGGTGGCGCACCGCCGGAACGGCCGACTGTAGCCGTGCGCGGGGCTGTGACCGCGCCTCCCGAGGGGCCCGGGATCCGTTGCGGCCCGTGCCCCGGGAGACCGCGCCGGGTGGCGCGGCACCACCCGGGGTGACTGCTACCCTGGAGAGTTCAGAGACGGACCGGAGGGTGGGGGCTTGGTCCGATCCGTCCCAGGAAGCGGCGCTGCCGCCCCGATATCCCTGCGAAGGTCGAATGGACTTCTTCGAAGCCTGCACCGTGCTCCTCCGGCGGTGGTACATCACCGTTCCCTGCCTGGTGCTCGCATTCGCGGGTACCTACCTCGCGTACACCAGCGCCGCGACGCAGTACGAGGCCAAGGGCTCGCTCGTGCTCGAGCTCCCGAGCGCACGCGACACCGCCAAGGGCCTCGAGGTCTGCCCCACGAACCCGTGGTGCACCAATGGCGACCTTCTCAGCATCGGGAACGTCACCTCGCTGTCGATGGCCGACCCCAAGATCACCAAGGCGATCCTCGCGGGCCACGAGGGCGCGACCTTCGACGTCGCGCTCAGCAACGACAACCGCAGCTCGATCATCAACTACCAGGTCACCGGGAGGTCGGCCGAGGACACGCTCGCGACGCTCACCGACGTGCGCAAGGGCATCGAAGACACGCTGCAGGCGCGTCAGACCACGCGGAACCAGGTCACCCAGCAGCCGGTGAACCCGGCCGACCTCGTGACCGCATCGGAGGTGTCGATCGACGCCGAACCATCCCCGCAGACCGGGTCGAAGACCCGCTCGGCCGCGGCGGCGCTCGCGCTCGGTCTCGCGGCCACGATCGGCGCGGTGTTCCTGTTCGAGTCCATCGCCACGTCGCGCAGGGCGAAGACGTCGCTGCTCGACCGGATCGCCGAGGGTATGGAACCGCCCGCGACCAAGGCCGCGACCACGACCACGACGCGGGAACCCCCGACGGTGCGCGAAGCCTCTCCTCCGGTGGAGACGCCACCGGAGCCGGCGCGCTACACCGGTTCGCGGACGTGACTCCGCGGCCTCGGCCGCGCGTCCTCTTCACGACCCCGATGGTGCTCGGCGGACCGGGAGTCGCCTACTCGGCGACCCAGCAGGTCCGCGGCATCGCGGCGGAGGGTTGCGCGGTCACGGTGCTGACCACAGGCGTCGCACCCGGTGTGGTGGTGCCGCCCGGCGTCCGCGTCGTACGGACCTTCACGGTCGGCGAACGGCGACTGCCCCACCGTCCCTTCGGTCGGAGCAACGTGCAGCACTGGCACGACCGGTTCGGCGCGGCCTTCGTGAAGCGCCACGGCGACGACTTCGACGTCGCGCACGTCTGGCCCGGACGCTGCACCGCGACCCTCTCCGCCGCCCGGAGGGCGCGGCTCCCCGCGCTCCGGGAGGCACCCAACGTGCACACCACGGAGTCGTTGGCGATCGCGGCGCACGAGCAGGAGATCACCGGCGTGCGTCTCGGCCGCGACCACGCGCAGCACACCGACCACGCCAAGATCCGACGCGAGGAGCGCGAGTACGAGCTCGCGTCGGCGATCCTGGTGCCGTCCCCGCTCGTGGAGCTCAGTTTCCTCGACCGGGGGTTCGCGCCCGATCGCCTCGCCCGTCACCGCTACGGGTTCGATCCCGAGCGCTTCCCCGTGCCGCCGGTCCGCACACCGTCGACCGACCACCGCTTCACCGCGCTGTACGTGGGTCGCTGCGAGCCGACCAAGGGGCTCCACTACGCGCTCGAGGCGTGGCACCGCTCCGGCGCGTCGAGCCACGGGCGGTTCCGCATCGTGGGGACGTTCGTCCCCGGCTACGCGGAGGCGCTCGCTCCCCTGCTCGACCATCCGAGCGTCGAGGTGCGTCCGTTCACCGACGACGTGAGCGTAGAGATGCGCGCCGCCGACGTGCTCGTCCTCGCATCGGTCACCGAGGGCAGCGCGCTCGTCACCTACGAGGCGCAGGCGTCGGGCCTGGCGCTGCTCGTGTCGGATGCGACCGGCGCCGACGTCGAGCACGGCGTCCAAGGGCTCGTGCACCGGGCGCGCGATGTCGACACGCTCACCGAGCACCTGCGCAGCGTCGCCTGCGACTCGGCGCTCCTCTCCCGATTGCAGGCGGGTGCGTCGGCGCACCGCGACGCGTTGACCTGGTCGGCGGCCGCGAAGGTCCTGGTCGACGTCTACGAAGCGCGCCGACGACGATGACGCGAAGACTACGGTTGCTCCGCGTGACCCTCGGGTTCCGGTTCCGATGACGAGCACACTCGAGCCCGCGAAGACGCGCAGCGCGACGAAGCGCACCTTCGACGTCGTCTCGTGCCTCACGCTCTACCTCGTCCTGGTGCTGGGCATCCCGTCGAACCTGGTGTTCGAACCGCTCGGCGGTGCCGGCACCCCCGCCTCGGTCTTCCGGCTGCTGCTCTTCGGCTTCTGGTGCAGCGGTCGGATGCTGGCGAACTCGGGGCTGGCCCGGGGCCTCCAGCCGGTACGGATCGGCGCCTGGATCTTCGTGGCGTCACTGCTCGCATCGTTCATCGCCGCCGCGACCCGACCGTTGAGCGTGATCGAGGGGACCTCCGCCGACCGGACGTTGCTCTACTTCATCGGGCTGATCGGGCTGCTGCTCATCTCCGCCGACGGCATCCGGAGCGACGCGCGACTCGACACGTTCCTGCGGAGACTGACCATCGGTGGCGGCGCGATCGCAGTCGTCGGCATCCTGCAGTTCTTCTTCGGGATCGACTTCAGCAAGTGGCTGCACCCGCCGGGGCTGGTGGAGAACTCGGCCATGCCGCTGTTCTTCCCCGGCCACATCCGGCGCGTCGCCGGCACCGCCGGCCATCCGATCGAGTTCGGTGTGACGCTTGCGATGATTCTCCCGCTCGCGATCCACTACGGACACTTCTCGCAGCCGGGCAAGAAGCTGCGGGGATGGATGCCGGCGATCCTCATCGGCGTCGCGCTGCCGATGGCGATCTCCAGGTCTGCGGTGGTCGGCATCCTCGCGGGCGGGATCGTGATGATGGCCGGCTGGAGCTGGAAGCGCATCCGCCGGGCGCTCTTCGTGCTGCCGGTGTTCCTCGTGGCGGTGCGCTCGGCCGTGCCGGGAGTGCTCGGCACCATCACCGCCGGGTTCCTCGGCGCCAAGAACGACCCGAGCATCCACGGTCGCACCGAGGACTACAACTTCATCGGCGTCTTCATCCGCCAACGACCCTGGTTCGGCCGCGGCATCGGCACGTTCAACGCCAAGGAGTACCGCGTCCTCGACAACCAGTACCTCGGCACGATCATCGAGTACGGCTTCGTCGGGCTCCTCTGCATCGTCGTCCTCATGCTCACGGCGATCTTCGCGGCCCGAGGCGCGCGCCGACTCAGCACCGACGAGCGCACGCGCGACCTCGCGCAGACACTCGCGGCATCTGTCGTCGTACCGATGACCGCGCTCGGCACGTTCGACGCCTTCAGCTTCCCCATGTTCACCGGCGTGATGTTCCTCATCATGGGCTGCTGCGGGACGCTGTGGCGCCTCGAACGCGAACGCGTCGGACTGTCGCCACCACCACCCACACGCGGTGCCCGTGGGATCCCCTGACGTCGCGATCCTGGTCGTGACGTACAACAGCGCCCGTGACCTCCCTGCGCTGCTGGCGTCGATCCCCGCGGCCACGGTCGGACTCGAGGTCGCGGTCGTGATCGCCGACAACGCGTCGGCCGACGACAGCCTCGAGGTCGCCCGCCGGTGCCGGTCCGATGCGATCCTCGTGCCCGTGGGTCGCAACGGCGGGTACGCCGCCGGGATCAACGCCGCGATGGCGGGCGCGCCGGATGCTCCCGCGACGCTGATCCTCAACCCCGATCTCGTGCTCCACGCCGATGCCGTCCCGCGGCTCCTCGCCGCGCTCGACCAACCCGGGGTGGGGATCAGCGCGCCGAAGATCGTCGACGCCGACGGCGCGCTCGCGTTCTCGCTTCGGCGCGACCCGACGGTCTCCCGGGCGCTGGGTGAGGCAGTGCTCGGCGGCAACCGCGCCGGTCGGTACGCGCCCCTCGGTGAGACGATCGCGGACCCGTCTGCGTACGTGCGCCCGGCGACCGTCGACTGGGCCTCGGGCGCGGCGCTGTGTGTGTCGCGCGAGTGCGCCGAGGCGGTCGGCCCCTGGGACGAGAGCTACTTTCTCTACTCGGAGGAGCTCGACTTCCAACTCCGGGCCCATGACGCAGGCTTCGCGATCCGGTTCGAGCCGAGCGCGGTGGTCACCCACATCGAGGGTGAGTCGCACGTGTCGGCCGAGCTGTGGACGATCCTCACCTTGAACCGGGTCCGTCTCTACGGCCGGCGCCACGGCCGCTGGAACACCGCGGCGTACCGCGGCGCGGTGATGCTCAACGAGGGTCTGCGCGCCGCGACGGGTCGGACCGTGCACCGGGCCGCGCTCGCGGCGCTCCTCCGCGCCGAGGACCGGGCGCCGCACCCGGTCGAGGGCGCGCCTCGATGAGCGGGGGTCGCACGTCGGGGCGTGGGGTCGACCCGACCTGGCGCGATCTCGTCGTGCTCTTCGCCGGTGTCGCGTGGGATTCCAACCGCGGCACCGAGCAGCACCTCGCGGCCGGACTCACCCGGTACGCGCCGGTGCTGTACGTCGATCCACCCCGTTCGATCCTCGAAGCCCCTCGACCGGACCGCCACCTCGGGGGTGCGCTCGAGATCGTGCGGCCACGGCTGGCGCGGCTCACGCCGCCGGCCCTGCCCGGCCAGACCCGTCCCGTCGTGCGACGCACGACCGACGTGCTCCGCCGTCGGGCCGTGCGTCGAGCGGTCGCCACGCTCGGCGGCGACGTCGCCGCGGTCGTCTCGGCCGGACTCAACGACGTGTTCGGTGCGTGCGGCGAGCGACGACGCCTCCTCTTCGCGACCGACGACTTCGTCACCGGCGCGCGACTCATGGGGCTCTCCACCGAGCACGTCCTGCGCCAGGAGACCGAGCGCGCGGCGCAGGCCGACGTCCTCGTGGCCGTGTCGGAGCAAGCGGGGTCACGGTGGCGCGACGCGGGACGCGAGGTCCACGTGATCCCCAACGGTTGCGACGTCGACCACTTCACCCGTGCCGACACTGCGTCCCCTCCAGACGACGTCGACCTCCCCGCGCCGATCGCCGGTCTCATCGGTCACCTCTCGCCGCGCATCGACGCGTCGTTGCTCGCCGCGGTCGCCGACGCCGGGATCTCGGTGCTGCTCGTGGGTCCCGTCGGAAACCTGGGTCTCGGCGAGCTCGAGTCGGTGGTCGCGCGTCCCAACGTCGCGTGGGGGGGTGCAAAGTCGTACGACGAGCTCCCCTCCTACCTGCGCGTGATCGACGTCGGCCTCGTGCCGTACGTCGACGACGCGTTCAACCGGGCGAGCTTTCCCCTCAAGACCCTCGAGTACCTCGCCGCGGGCACGCCCGTCGTCGCGACCGACCTCCCGGCGATCCGGGAGCTCGCAGCGGAAGGGATCAGCATCGCGTCGTCACCCACCGATTTCGCCTCGGCGGTCCGCGCCGCGAGCACGCTCCCGTCGGATCCGGCCGCCGTCGAATCCCGTCGCGCCGTCGCAACGGCCTCCTCGTGGGAGACGCGCGTCGCCGAGCTGGCTCAGCTTCTCGGCCTCAGCGCCGCTGCCACTCCACCACCCGCACCCGGCTGAAGGGCTGCGTCCGCACCCTCTGATGGGTCTGTTCCATCGTGCGAGCGAAGCGTGACACCGCGGCCGGCTCGTCGGCCTCGCTCACGAGCACCCACACGGTGTCGGCGCGCGCCGCCATCGCCCGGATCTGCGCCGTCGACATGTGCTCCTGCTGCCGGTACAGGGGGAACGGCTGGAAGTCGGAACGTGGATACACCAGCTGGGTCCGCTCGACCGAGCCGAGGCCGTGGTCGTAGTAGTCGACGAGCTTGATGCGGTACGGGTCGAAGAGCACGACGGCGTCGTTCGAACCGGCGTCGCCGTGCACGAGCGCCAGCGCGGACCGCCAATCCTCCTTCTGCGCGTCGTACCAGCGCGCCACACCCACCGAGGCGAGGAGCACCATCACCGCGACCACGCCCACTCGAGCGGCGCGCCACCTGATCTGGGCGATCCCGAGGCTGACCACCAGTGCGAGCGCCGGCACCACGATGCTGAAGTACCGGATCTGGATGATCTTCTCCACGATGCAGATCGCGAGGATCCCGAACGCCGGCACCGCGAACGTCCCGAGCGCCACGGCCTGGTGCCAGAGGTCGCGACCGCGTCCTTCTGTACGCCAGAGGCGCAGGGCACCGAAGACCGCGAGCGCGCCGAGCCCGGCCGTGGCGAAGGCCAACACTGCGCCTCCACTCCCGCTCATCGCCGCGAACACGCCGTTGATGCCGCCGAGGGTGACCGGCGGGTGCCAGAAGACCTGCGTCCCGCGTCGCACGAACGCGACGCGCAGCGCCGGGAGGACGAGGATCGACGAGACCGCCAGCGTCATCAGGAGCGGCTTCCACCGCCGCGACGCCCGGTCGGCCAGGAACGGCATCGACATCACGTGGGCGAGGGGGAACCACACGGCGAAGAAGTGGCCGTACACCGAGAGCGTCACTGCCGCGCCGTACACGACCCACCACCGCACGTCGTCCTCTATCGCCCGGACGAACGCGTACGTCGCGACCGTCACGAGCATCGCCACGAGCACGTAGCTACGGGCTTCCTGGGAGAACTGCACGAAGAAGCCGTTCACCGCGGTGAGGAGCGCGGCGACGATCGCGACCGGGAAGCTGAAGAGTCGCCGGGCCAATGCGTAGAGCGTCGCCACCGCGCCCACCGCGGCCACGACCGACAGCAACCGGATCCATGCTTCGCCGTCGCCACCGATCGCGATCCACGGTCGGAGCAACAGGTAGTAGATGCTCATGTTCGCTTCGTCGGCGGTGACCGTGCGCACGAAGTCGTGCCACGGCATTCGCGCGACGGCGACGGAGATGGCCTCGTCGAACCAGAGGCTCTTGCCGGCCGCGTCGAACACGCCGAGCACGACGACCAGGACCAGCACGGCACCGAGCCAGAACGCTTCGGGGAGCCGGGGCGCGCGGGGCGGCGCCTCGCTCGCGACCGCTCCACGCAGCGGTGCAGTGGAGGTCGTGCTCATGACCGCAGCCTTCCATTCCGACGTGACATCAGTGCGCCCCGTCCCCGGGATGGGTCCGTCGACCGCGCGCTCCGAGTGTAGGGTTATCGACCGTTCTGAGTGGTAGGTCGAGAGACCCAGAAAGGCCCGGCGCCGGCACATGGCAAAGATGCGCGGCGCGGAGGCCCTCTCCTCACGCCTGACGAATCTGCGGCGTCACCTGGACCTGTTCCCGGAATCGCGCCAGAGCGTCTCGACGCGCGGCGGGGTCCTCGCGGCGCTCGCGGTCGTGGTCGGCGCGGTCGTCACGCTCATGCGGCTCTCCGGACCCGCGCCGACGCGCACGCTCTACGGCGAAGACGGCAAGATCTTCCTGAGCGAGAGCGTGCTGAAGTCGGGCATCGGGGCGTGGACGTCGGGGTACAACGGCTACATCCACGTCGTGCCGCGAGGTGTCGCCGCACTCGCGGCACCGTTCGGCCTCGACGCCGCACCCGCGGTCTTCGCGATCACCACTGCGATCGTGCTGGCGCTCCTCGCGCTGGTCGTCTTCTGGGCGTCCGACGCCTACATCCGCTCCACACCGGTGCGCGTGCTCCTCGCGGTGTCGCTGGTCGCCCTACCGGTCGGGCAGTCGGAGGTGTACGCGAACTCGGCGAACCTCCACTGGTACTTCGTCTTTGCGAGCTTCTGGGTGCTGTTGTGGAACCCGAAACGCAACTGGGAGCTCGCGGTCGGATGCGTCGTGGTGCTGCTCGCGGGTCTGAGCGATCCGCTCACGGTGCTGCTCGTGCCGATCGTGCTGCTGCGCCTGGTCGCACTGGGCCGCCGCGGCCGCCGCCAGCTCCCGAGCGTCGCGTTCGCGATCGGGTTGGCAATCCAATTCCTCGGCATGGTGCTGACGCACACGGATCGCCCGTTCGCCGAGTACGCCAATCCGCTCAAGCTCCCATTCTGGTTCCTGTTCCACGTCGGCGGTCGATCGGGGCTCGGTTCGAAGGTGCTCGACGACCAGACCGCGGCCACGCTCGCCCTCTCGCTGCTCATCGTCGTCGCGATGGCGGTCGTCGTCTGGTTCGGAGTGCGGCCCGTCTCGTCGGCGCGCGCACAGGTCGCCCTCCTCGCCATCGCGTCGGCGGGCGCGTTCTACGCGTTGTCGGTGTTTCTCACCGGCCTGGCCGCGCCCCGATACGAGGCGCTGCCGGTGCTGCTCGTGTACAGCGCCGTCGCACTCGGCGTCGACGGCGTCCTCCACGGCGTCCACTCGACTCCGGTGCGTGCGGTCGCCGCGGTGGTGGTCGTCGTCGTGCTGGTCGGGTGGGTCGTGGGCCTGCGCTTCTCGTCGTCGCGCAGCGTCGGACCGACGTGGCACACCGCGCTCGATCGAGCCGCCGACGACTGCCGTGCGTCCGGAGACCGGCTGACCCGCATCGAGATCGTCCCCCACGACGGCTTCTGGACCGTCGTACTCCCCTGCAGCCGGGTGATCGACGCCGCGTCGGGGAGCTGAGCGGGCCATGGCGGGACTGTCGGTCGGGATCGTCGGAGCGGGTGGCGTGGGTGTCGCCACGGCCTCCGCGCTCATCATGCGCGGTCTCGCCGGTCACGTGACCATCTACGCCCGCGACGGTGGCGCCGCGCGCGGCCTCGCGCTCGACTTCATGCACGCGCGACCCCTGCTCGCCCAGGTCGAGGTGCGCGGCCGGAGCCTCGACGAGATCGACCGAGAAGACATCCTCGTCATCACCGCCGGCCACCACACGACGCCCGGCGAGACGCGACTCGACATCCTTCACCAGAACCTCGTCGTGATGGACTCCGTCGCGACGGCGGTCGAGGCGGGTGCGCTCCCCCGGGTCGCACTGGTCGTCACGAATCCGCTCGACGTGATGACCGAGTACCTCACCCGGCGATGGAGCGACCGACCCGTCGCGGTCATGGGCTCGGGCACCGCGCTCGAGACGCTCCGACTCACCGACCGCATCGCGCGCGAGTGCGGCGTCCATCCCCGCAGCGTGCACGCGTGGGTGGTCGGCGAGCACGGTGATTCCTGCGTGTTCCTCCTCGACTCCGCGGTGGTCGGCACGCTGCCGCTCGTGGAGTTCGCAGCCCAGCGTGGCATCGCGCTCACACCCGAGCGGTTCGTGGCCATCGAGCGCGACGTGCGCGACGCCGCCTACGAGGTGCGCGACCTGAAGGGGGCCGCGGTGCAGGGCATCGGCCTGACGGTCAGTGGACTCGTGCACGCACTGGTCCACGAGGTCGGCGCGCTCATCCCCGTCTCGGTGCGCGTCGGCGAGCAGACCTGCGCCAGCCTCCCGTGCGTGCTCGGCCCCGAAGGCCCGAGCGCGCCCCTCTGGCCGCAGATGACCGAGAGTGAACGCAGGGCATGGGACCGCTCGCTCGAGACCCTCGCCGCCGCGAACGAGCTCCTCCCGTTCTGACCGCAGGTTCTCAGGCGGGTCTTGCAGACAGGCAGGGACCGCCTTCCCCGGCTCCTTCAGTGGGCATGTACACCTTCGGGCAATCCGACGTGTCGCTGCAGACTCAGGCGATCGAGCGGGCCGCGACCGTCGAGCAGGCGTCGAACAGGGGGGCGACGAAGCGGTCGCGCATGCAGACTCCGTGCCCACCGTCGACCGGGTGCACCGTCGCGTACCGGATCGCCTCGGCCATCTCGAGCTGCGCGTCAGGGGGCACGATACGGTCGCGCGTGGTGACCACGACCGCCGTGGGAACGTCGACCTGCCCGATCCAGTCCCGTGCCTGGTACCTGCTCACCGAGCCGGCGGCCTCGGCGAGCATCCCGATGCTGTGGCGCCCGAGCTCCGCGGTCGCCCAGTCGACGAAATCGAGCGGGCGACGCGGTCCGAGCACGGCGCGGAGTGCGCTCGTGGGAAGTCGGAGGCCGGTCTCGGCCACACCGATCCCCGTCGCCAGCGCGCCCAGGGCGCTCTCGACGACACGTC
>JBBQMI010000005.1:0-13772 GCA_038328825.1 Acidimicrobiia bacterium
GACGACGGCAAGAGCCGTCCACCGCAGCGTGACGGCGAGGTGGTGATGGACCAGGGCACCGCGCGGCGGAACGGGTTCGCGGTGGGCGATCGGGTGAAGGTGCTCTCGCAGGGCCCGGCCGAGCAGTTCACGATCGTGGGCCTCTTCGGCCTCGGCGACCAGTTCGACCTGGGTTCGGTGAGCGCGGCGGCGTTCGACCCGACCACGGCCCAGCGGGTGTTCGCGGCGCCGGGGCTGGTCGATCAGGTGATCGTGAAGGCGAAGCCCGGCGTGGTGGTGTCGGCGCTGCGGGCCGCGCTCGGGCGCCAACTCGGACCGGGGTTCGACGTCACGTCGGCCGACGCGGTCGCGCAGGAGATCCAACAGCCGGTCGACGAGTTCCTCAACGCCCTCAACGACGCGTTGCTCGGCTTCGCCGGCATCGGTCTCTTCGTCGGCGCGTTCATCATCTTCAACACGTTCACGATCCTCGTGCAGCAACGCACGCGCGAGCTCGGCCTGTTGCGCGCGCTCGGAGCGTCACGCCGTCAGGTGATCACATCGGTCATCGTGGAGGCCGCGGTGGTCGGCTTCCTTGCCGCGGTCGCGGGTTTCGGCGCGGGCATTGCGCTCGCTCAGGGCCTCCTCTGGCTGCTCCCTCGGTTCGGATTGACCGTTCCCGACACCGATCTCGTCGTGATCACCCGCACGTTGGTCGCGTGCGCGGTCGTCGGGATCGGTGTCACCGTGGCCGCGGCCCTCCCGCCGGCGCTGCGGGCGTCTCGCACCGCGCCGATCGCCGCGATCGGCGACCTGCGGCCGACGGGGAGCGCGCCGTTGATCTGGCGGTCGATCATCGGCGCCCTCGTGCTCGTCGCGGGCGCGGGGGTCATCGCGTTCGCGCTCTTGGGCAACCTGACCACCCAATACTCGGTGGCGGTGGCGTTCACCGGTGGGTTCGTGATCTTCCTCGGCCTCGTGGTGCTCGGCCCCCTGTTGGCGCGCCGGATGTCGGCGATCGTCGGCCGACCGCTGCCGGCGGTGCTCGGTGTGACCGGCACGCTCGCCCGGGGCAACGCGATGCGCAACCCGCGGCGCACGTCGGCCACGGCGGCTGCGCTCGTCGTCGGGCTCGGGCTCGTCTCGCTCGTCGCGATCTTCGCCGATTCGGTGAAGACGTCGGTGCGCAGCGCGCTCGAGACCAGCGTGAGCGCCGACTACATCGTCGCCGCCCCGCAGTTCGCGGGCTTCTCGCCCGAGGCGGCGAAGCGGGCGGCCGACGTGCCGGGGATCAAGACGATCGTGCCGCTGCGTTTCGGCGACGCCCGCATCGGCGTCGACGACGAGACGATCACGGGTACGAACGCCAACGGGATCGACTCGGTGTTCAACCTCGCCTACACCGAGGGCAGCTCCGAGGGTCTCGACCGCGGCACGATCATCTCGACGAAGGCGGCCGGGTTCTACGGCCTCCGCGTGGGTGACAAGGTCACCGTGTCGTTCCCCCGCGTCGGACCCCAGGAGCTCCCGGTCGTGGGCATCTACGAGAACCGGCGGGTCACGGGCGCCTTCCCGGTCGACGTCGTCGTGTCGCTCGACACGTTCGTGCAGGGCTTCGGCGGCGCGCAGCAGGACACGCTCGTCTACGTGAAGGCCCAGCCGGGGAAGGTCGCGGCGGTGGGCGCGGGGCTCGATCGGGTCCTCGCGGGGCCGTTCCCCAACGTGTCGGTCGACACCGTGGACCAGTATCGGGCCGAGCGTGAACGCACCATCGATCAGTTCCTCAACGTGTTCTTCGCGCTGCTCTTCCTCTCCGAGGTGATCGCCGTGCTCGGCATCGTCAACACGCTGATGCTCTCGGTCTACGAGCGGACGCGCGAGCTCGGTCTGCTCCGGGTGGTCGGCATGACCCGTCGGCAGGTGCGCCGGATGATCCGTGGCGAGTCGGTCGTGATCGCGGTGATCGGCAGCATCATCGGCCTGTTCGTCGGCCTGCTGTGGGGCTGGGCCGTGGTCACCGCGCTCAGCGGTCAGTTCGTCGACCAGTTCAGCATCCCCACCACCCAACTCGCGGTGTTCGTCGTCGTGTTCGCCATCGCCGGCGTGATCGCCGCGATCATTCCCGCGTGGCGGGCGTCGCGACTCGGCGTGCTCGAGGCGATCGCGAACGAGTGACGCTCGGCCGTCCCCGGACGCTTGCGATCAGCAGGTGGTGAGGGTGAGGGAGCGCTGCGGGTCGACCACCCCGGCTCCGTAGAGATCGTCGCGTCCGGTCGGACCTCGATCCGTTGCTCCGCTCTTCAGCGCGGCCTCGATCGCGGCCGGGGTGCATGCCGGATGGGAGGCCTGGAGGACGGCCGCGGCGGCTGCGACGAAGGGCGACGCCATCGACGTCCCGTTCCAGGACGCGTAGCCGCCGGGGACGGTGGAGAGGATCGCCACACCCGGCGCGGCGATGTCGACGTAGCCGCCGCAGGTCGAGAACGACGCTCGGGTGAGTGTGCTGTCCACCGCGCCGACCGCGATGACTCCTGGAGTAGCGGCCGGGTAGCTGGCCGGGTTGCCCCGGGTCCCGTCGTTGCCGGCCGCGGCCACGACGGTCACGCCGTGCGAGGTCGCGTAGGCGACGGCGGCGTCGAAGATGGTGCTGGCGACATTCCCGCCGAGGCTCATGTTGATGACCTTCGCACCCTGGTTCACCGCGGAGTAGATCGCGGTGGCGACGGCGCTGTAGCTGCCGTGGGCGCCACTGTCCAGCGCCTTGAGCGGGAGGATCTTCACGCCGGGCGCTGCGCCCCGTACGCCGACACCGTTGTTGGTTCCGGCGGCGATGATGCCGGAGACGTGCGTCCCGTGACCGTTGTCGTCGGCGGCGGTCGGCACACCCGGGACGAAGCTCGTGCCGGGGAGCACCTGACCGCTGAGGTCGGGGTGGGACGCATCGACGCCGGTGTCGATCACCGCGACGACGACCGTCGGGTTCGAGGTGCCGATCGCCGCCGGCCAGAGCGTGCCGAACGACGTGTTCGTGAACGCCCATTGGGCGCCGCTGCTCGGATCGTTCGTTGCGACCGACGAGCTCACCGGTGCATCGGTGTCGACCGCGACGAGGTCGTTGCCGACCGCGGCCCGGGCCGCCACCGCGGCGGCGTCGGCGGGCGAGCTGACGGGATGGGTCGTCACGCTCGGGCCCGACGGCGTCGATTCCACCGTCACGAGGCTGCGTTCGTCGCCGGCGTCGGTGCGCGCCTCGCGCACGGCCGACGCGGCCATGTCGGCTGCGGCCGCGGGGGAGAGCGTCGCGCCGAGCGCGGATTGGCCGGAGACCGGTGAGCACGGAGGCGGCGGCGGGGGAGTGATCGATCGGGGCGGTCCGCAGGCGGCGATCACCGCGAGACCCAGGGTGCCCACGACGCCGACGACGACGGGGCGGGCTCGATGGAGGGCAGCGAACCGAACGTGCCGCATCCTGGTCTCCCGAATCGTCCGTGAGTCCCAACGCCACCCCTGGCATGTTCGTATCGACCCTTCCCCGAGCGACCTGAGTCACCATTCGGTCAACTAGGCTCATCGCCGGTTCGCGTCTCGACGCGGGCGCACGGGCGGTTAGCTCAGGGGTAGAGCACTTCCCTGACACGGAAGGGGTCAGAGGTTCAAATCCTCTACCGCCCACCACGAACATGCAGGTCAGCGACTTGTATGGGCTGAAGGCTCGAAGTCATCTAGGGTGCCGGTCAAGAATCAGTCAAGAATTGACTGTTCGGATCGGAGTGTGGCCAGGATGGCGACCAAGCGAGCGCCCGGGATCTACGAGCTCGAGCCCGGTGTATTCAAGATCGTCATCAGTCTCGGGCGCGGGCCCGACGGCCGGTATCGACAGAAGGCGAGGGTCGTACGCGGCTCTCTACGAGACGCGAAGGTATCGCGAGCGCGGCTTGTCACCGACCTCGACGACGGCAAGCTGGTTGCGCACACGGTGGTGACGTTCGAGGCGCTGCTCGATCGCTGGCTCGAGCATGTCGAGAGTCTTGGGCGCAGCCCGAACACGGTGACGACGTACCGCGCTGCGGCGGATGCTCACCTGAAACCGGCCCTTGGTGCGAAGCCGGTCTCACGAGTCACTGCGCTGGACCTCGACAATCTCTACGTGGAGCTCGGTAAGAGTCGGCGGCCGTCGACGGTCGCGAAGGTGCACATCGCCGCTCGCGGAGCGCTCACGCAGGGAGTCCGCTGGGGTCTGGTCGGGCGCAACGTCGCCCTCGACGCGACGCCGCCCTCGATTCCGAGGGTTGAGATGACCGCGGGAACTGACGCGCAGCTGCGAACCCTCGTTGAGCACGCGGAGGCAGACTTCGGTTGCATGATGGTCGTTGCGGCAACGACCGGCATGCGTCGTGGGGAGCTCTGCGGGCTCACGTGGGCCGCGCTCGACCTCCCCGAGCGAGGAGCCGGCACCGCGATGATCCGACAGGTCGTGATTCACGGAGCGGACGGCAAGGTCCAGGTGCGACCGTCGACGAAGACTGGACGGTCGCGCCGGATCGCGCTTGACGAGCGAACCGTTCGAGCGCTGAAGGATCACCGACACCGGTGCGAGAAGTTGCTCTCGCAGTGCGGACGGGTGGAGCTTGGGCAGTTCGTGTTCTCGCCGACCGTCGGAAACGATCAGCCGTACCAGCCGCACACGGTGACCCAGCGGTTCTCCCGCTTGTGCGAGCGTGTCGGCATCGAAGGTCTCACGTTCCATCAGGCAACGCGGCACTTCGCCGCGACGCAGCTCATAGCGGCGGGCGTCGACGTCCGAACCGTTGCCGGTCGCCTCGGACATAGCCGCGCGAGCATCACGCTCGATGTCTACGCGCACGTCGTCGCCGAGCGAGATCAAGAAGCTGCACAGGTGCTGGGGAGGCTGTTCGACTAGTCCGCGCTCACTCCGTTGCGTCGGGACCAAAAACGCGAGGGAGCGGTCTCCGGATCAGCTTGACCTATTTTGCATGACCTTAGATCAGGGTTTTCGAGCAGCCTGTCCAGGTCGCCTTCGTCATGAGAGGACCGTCGCGGAATTGCGTGAGCAATCGGTTAGCAACGCGACGCGATGTTCGCTCGTTGAGTCGACCGGCGGGCGTTCGTGAGCGGCACCCTCAGCGCGGTCCTGGCGCGCGCCGAAGCGCCTCTCCGAGCCCTTTCTCGCCGCCGGCGCTTGACAGCGCGCGTCGGCTGGGTCAACGATGTCGTGGGGTAGGTTGCGAGGCAAGGTTGCGACTGGTAGCGGTCGGTGGTCTCAGCCTTGCTTGCCGGCCGCGGGGGTCGTTGTGGGTTCGTCTTCGCGGCGTGGTCCGGTTGGTCGTCGCCTCTTTGTCATTGTGGTCTCTCTTGCGCTTGTCGCTGCGACGTTGCCGGCGGCGTAGCAGGTCGTGTCGGGATCGGGTGTTGCAAACGCGACTGGTCCCGCGGCCCTGGTCGGAGCGATAAATTCGGTCGCGGGTGATGGCAGTTCGTCCACGGTAGGCGATGGCGGTGCCGCCACGTCGGCGGGGATCGGCTTCGTCGAGGATGTCGCGGTCGACTCTGCGGGGAACATGTACATCGCGCAGAACAATCGGATCCGCAAGGTCGATACGAGTGGTGTGATCACGACGTACGCAGGTCCGGGAACGACCGGGGTGCTCGGTGACGGCGGGGCGGCGACGTCGGCGTGGCTATTCGATCCAAAGGGCCTGGTGTTCGGACCTGATGGTGCTCTGTAGTTCGCTGACGCGTTGACGTACCGGGTTCGCCGCATCTCCTCAAGCGGGACGATCACGACTGTCGCCGGGAACGGCGTCGCTGACTCTGCGGGTGGGACCGGTGATGGCGGTGCGGCGATATCCGCGCGGGTTCGGCCGTATGACCTCGCATTCGATGCGGCCGGGAACATGTTCATCGCTGATTCGTACGCCAATCGGATCCGGAAGGTCGACACCTCAGGCAACATCTCGACGTTCGCGGGTGCCGGGTCGCCAGCGAGCGGTGGATTCGCGGGCGATGGTGGCGCGGCAACGGCCGCGCTGCTCTATCACCCGCGCTTTGTGGCCGTCTCACCTTCGAACGAGGTCTTCATCAGTGACACCTCGAACGAGCGGGTCCGCCGTGTCGATGGCTCCGGGACGATCACGACCTACGCGGGGAATGGCAGCAGCTCGTACTCACCGCCGAGCCACAAGACCCTCGGCGACGGTGGCCCAGCCACCGGAGTCGATGTCGCGCTCGATCCGGCAGGTCTCGCGTTCGATCGGGCCGGGACCTTGTACATCGCCGACACGATCAACAGCCGAGTTCGGAGTGTCGGTGGCTCCAAGACGATCGCTACGGTCGCGGGAAGTGGCCTGAGCGCCGGGCATGGCATCGCGGGGTTCAGCGGTGACGGCGGCCCAGCGACGAAAGCGTTGCTCAAGTTCCCGAAGGGGATCGGCCTGTCCCCGGACGCGGACCTGCTGATCGCCGACACGTACACCCCACGGGTCCGTCTGGTGACCGGTATCGCCCAGGTCACGCCCCAGGGTGGGGCCGTCACCGCTGCCTTCACGGTTGGTGCGGGTAACGCTCAGGTGTGTGGGACCGGTCAGGTCGGAGCGCCGGTCGCGACGGCGACCGGTGAGTTCTGGCATACCTTCCCGAGCCTGGCGGTTCCGGGCCGGGGTCCCGGCTTGGCGTTGAGTCAGACCTATTCGACGTTCTACGCAGCCACGGACGGTGTGCTCGGTTACGGCTGGCGGCACTGCTACCTCATGGGCTTGAACGTCTCTGGTTCGAACGCGACGATCACCCAGGAAACCGGCGCGCAAGTCGCGTTCACCCAGTCAAGTGGTGTGTGGTCAGCCGCGCCCCGCGTCCAAGCCACCCTCGTCCACAATGGCGGCGGGACATGGACGTTTACGAGAGACAAGCGCGAAGTCATCACCTTCGACAGCGCCGGTCAACTCACCGCGATCTCCGACCTCAACGGTGAGACAACCACGTTCGTGTACTCGAGCGGGAAGCTGGCCACCGCGACCGACGCGTCGGGCCGCACCCTGACGTTCGCCTACACCGGGACCCACCTCACGAGCGTGACCGACAGCGGATCGCCTGCCCGGTCCGTGTCGTTCGCATATGACGGGAACGGTGATCTCGTCACCTACACCGACGTGAACGGCGGCGTGACCGCCTTCACCTACGACGGGTCACATCGGATGCTCACCATGCTCGACCCCGCCCAGGCCGGGTCGGGATCGCCGGAAGCGATCACGAACCACTATGACGGCTCCGGGCGTGTCGACTGGCAAGACGACCAGCTGAACCGCCGCACCTCATTCGCTTACGGGACGAACACGACCACGATCACCCACCCGAAAGGTGACGTGACCTTGGAGCGTTACACCGACGGGCTGATCACGTCCGTCACGGACGGTTCCGGCTCCACGCAGCCGTCCACCTGGGACTACACCTACGATCCGGCGACGCTCCTGCAGAGGATGGTGACCGACCCGAACGGTCACGTGGCCTTCCACACCTACGACTCCCAGGGGAACGAGACTGCGAGCACCGATGGTCTCGGCCGCGTCACGACCGCGACGTACAACGGTTTCGACGAACCGTTGACGGTCACCGACCCGCTCGGAACCTCGACGACTACCGCGTACGACGGCAAGGGCAACCTCACGTCCGAATCGCGGCCACTGAAGAACGGTTCTGGAGTGACCATCGCAACCCGGACCATGTCGTACACGCGCGGGACGCCCGCGCATCTCGGCGACGTGACCGCGATTGTCGACCCGAACGGCAACACCTGGAGCCGCACCTACGACACTGCAGGGAACCTCGCGTCGGTGACCGCACCCGCGACTCCGGAGAACCCAGCCGGGAACAAGACCACAATCACGTACGACACGTTCGGACGGATGACGAGCACCGTTCCGCCGGCGGGGAACATCTCCGGTGCGACACCATCAGACTTTGCCCGGACCTTCACGTACAACCCGTTCGGTGAGCAGCTCACCGAATCCCAGGCCGCTCTCGGCTTGTCGTCGTCGCGGACGTATCGGATCGATGGTCTCGTCGCGAGTGAAACTGACCGCAATGGGCACACGACGAGCTACACGTACGACCTCGCCGGTCAGCTCACGACCACGACCCGCCCGGATACAACGACGCTCGGCACCGGCTACGACACGAACGGCAACGTCACCACCCAGACCGACGGCGTGGGCCGCAGCACGACGTATCACTACGACGCGCTGAACCGGGTCGATTGGACCCAGGATCCGTTGGCCCGCCAGACCAGCAACAGCTACGACGCGGCGGGAAACCCGGCGACGCTCACCGCACCCAATGGCGGGACCGGACTGGTCACAACCTTCGCGTACGACGCCGGGAACCAGCTGACCGGCATCACCTACAGCGACAGCACGACTCCAGCGGTCACGAACACCTACGACGACTCCGGCAGGCGCACCTCGATGGTCGACGGCAGCGGCACCACCAGCTACACGTGGGACAGCCTCGACCGGCTCACCGCCACGACCGCGACGATCGGCGGGACGGTCAGCTACGCCTATGACCTCGCCGGGCAACCGACCTCGATCGTCTATCCGGGGCCGAAGACGGTCTCCCGCCATTACGACGCCGCCGGGCGGCCCGATTGGGTCGAGGACTGGTTGTCACCGGCAAACCGCACGACGTTCGCCTACGACCCGAACTCGAACCTGACGACGACGTCGTTGCCGAACACCACGACCGCGACGAACAGCTACGACCATGCCGACCAGCTCACCGGCATCACCCACAAGAAGGCCGGGACGACGTTCGCGGCATTCGGATACACCCGCGACAACAAGGGACTCCTCACGAGCGTCACGCCGACGGGTCTCGGCTCGAACGAGACGTACGGGTACACGACCCTCGACCAGCTCAAGCAACTGAACGGCACCACCACATACACGAACGACACCGCCGACAACCTCACCAAGCTCGCGGGGAGCACCTTCATCTACGACAACGCGAACCAGCTCGCCACCCAAGTCACCGGCGCCGGCACAACCACCTTCGCGTTCGATCAGCGCGGTGACCGCACCACCACGACCCCGCCGGCCGGCGGCGCCGCGAGCTACACGTACGACCAGGCCAGCCGGCTCAAGACCGCCGCGAGCTACACCTACACCTACAACGGCGACGGGCTCCGCCTCCGCAAGAAGATCAGCAGTACGAATACCAACTTCACCTGGGACCTCACCGCCCAGAACCCGCTGCTGCTCTCCGACGGCACTACGAACTACATCTACGGGGCAGACGGACTTCCGATCGAGCAGGTCACCGGGACCACCCCGCAGTACTTCCAGCACGACCAGATCGGCAGCACCCGCCTCCTCACCGACACCAGCGGCAACGCCGCCGGCACCTACAGCTACGACGCCTATGGCAACCAAACCGCCCACACCGGCACCGCCACCAGCCCGCTCCGCTACACCGGCGAATACACCGACAACGAGACCGGTTTCCAATACCTCCGCGCCCGCACCTACGATCCAGCAACCGGTCAATTCCTCAGCCGAGACCCGGCCGCGGCCATTACCCGAAGCGCCTATATCTACACCGACAGCGATCCAATCAACGCCACCGACCCATCGGGGCGATGCCTAAAACTTGTGTCGAAGCAGAGACAACTTGATTGCGAAGACTTTGTAGTGCACGCGCCAGGTGGAACTATCGTTGGCCGCACCACGGAGGGCCCGAATGGCGAGCTATCGTTCGCGTGGGCTGCTCGACTCTCACCACACTATCGAAGGAAGGCAGGCGTCCTGAACGCGAAAGCTCTTATCTTGGTGAACGGCCAGTCATTGCCGCAGAGCTCAAAGGCGAAACAACTGCCAACCTATGTCTTCCATGGCTCAGTGGGTGCCAATGAAGAGCTTGGACGTGGCCGGTACACACCAGCAGGATCGTCTCGCGCACGACGGCTCCACCGCGGAGACACAATTCGACTTGGTGTCGTTGAAACACTGAACACGAGGGATGAGATGATCATCTTTAGCGGCGAATCTCCTTGTACACTCTAGGTTGATGAGTTCCGAGGATAGGCACGAGGAACTGCTGCTTCGAAGGCTTGAGCGGGACGCCGAGGCGACAGGTCTAGACATGAAGCTGGCGTATGACGCGTCGTTGGACACCTTCGAGACCGAGCGCCGCGTGCATGTGTATATAAACGGATCCGAATCCGGATACTTTGGAGTTTCTGTAGCAACCGATGACGCACGTTTCGGCTCTGCCTTGATAGAGGATCTCCAGGACTTTGTAGCTCAGGAGGTCGGCCTATGGCCCCTCTGTCCGCACGGCACCGCGCGGATGAGCGCAAGGCTGAACCCGGATCAGCTGAGCTGGTATTGCGGACACACATCGTTCGGTACACCTGTCGGGTTCCTCCAACTTCGCAACTGAGATGCACGGGAACTGAACCGAACGCGCGCGCGCGTTCGGTTCGTTGAGCCCGATCGCTTGTTAGTGCCGCCTGGGCCTGGCTGCTCCGGTTGACATTCGAGGCACCGAGACCGGCTAAGGCTGGGGGTGCCACCCCGTGTCGATGCTGAGGTCGGTGTCGCGGTTGGAGACCTGATGAGGGTGTAGTTGCAGGCCGGCGCCGAGCGGCGACCCCTTCACGCGCGTCTGCACCGCGAGATTTTCTTGCCGTGACCTGTCGCGTTTCGGGTTCTGAATGCGCTTGTAGAGGGTGACGGGACGAGTACGTCTCGTGACTGGCTCGAGTGCGGGAGGACCTGATGGAACAAGAAGCACGATTGACGATGTCGGTGGAGGACGCGGCCCGGGTGTTGGGGATCTCTCGGGCGTTCGCGTACGAGCTCGTGGCACGAGGTGAGTTGCCGCATCTACGGCTCGGCCGGAGGCTGTTGGTGCCTCGTAGGGCGCTTGAGGAGCTGCTGGACGCCGCCGGGGCCTGTCCGAAGACGGCGTGATCCGCGCGGGACAAGGAGCCGCCGGTCACCCTGAGGTTCGTCCTCGGGTCGCGCAGCTCAGCGCGTTAAACAGTCCAGGATCAGCGAACGTCCCAGCCGAGCCCCAACTCGCGCTCCGACGACAGTGACCGCCGCCGCCCGCGCACGACGCGTTCCACGGACCCTCGAACCGACCCGCGAACACCCTCACCCAACGAGACCTACACAGTTGCACCGGGGGTGCGACGCCGGTCGTGTCAACGCGTCGCGTGGGGTCGGGTGATGTTGTCGATCGGCAAGCTCGGGGCGGGTCAGGAGGGCTACTACCTCGACGCGGTCGCGAAGGGTATCGACGAGTACTACACCGTGCGCGGTGAGGTCGCCGGCCGGTGGACCGGGTCCGGGATCACCGGACACGGTTTTCAGGGACGCGTCGATGCGAACGATCTCCGGGCCGTGTTGGCGGGCGTTCATCCAGTGTCGGGCGAGCAGCTGGCGTCGTCGCAGCGGAAGGTGTGGGCGTTCGACCTGACGTTCTCAGCACCGAAATCGGTGTCGGTCCTCCACGCGTTCGGGAGTTGGGAAGCGGGCCGTGAGGTCGCCGCAGCACACGAGCTAGCGGTCGATGCTGCGCTCGGGTATCTGGAGCGGGAAGCGCTGTTCTCGCGGCGAGGCCACGGCGGCGTGTTCCGGGTCGCCACGGAGGGCCTGACGGCAGCGGCGTTTCGACATCGGACGAGTCGGTCCGGCGACCCGCAGCTGCATACCCATGTCCTGGTCGCGAACCTGGTTCAAGGCACCGACGGACGGTGGGGGACACTCGACGCGAGGCCCATCTACCGGCACGCGAAGACCGCGGGCTTCTTGTATCAGGCTCATCTTCGGGCTGAGCTGGCCGAGCGGCTTGGTGTCGCGTGGCTCCCGGCCCGCAAGGGCAGTGGCGAGCTCGCCGGGATCCCCCAGCCGGTCCTGGAGGTGTTCTCCCAGCGTCGAGCTGAGATCACCGGCGTGCTGCGAGAACAGGGTGAGAGCTCCCGGGGTGCGGCCCAGCTGGCGACGCTCGTGACCCGCGACGAGAAGCGGTACCCGCTCGAGCTCCGGAACCTCCTCGAAGACTGGACGGACCGGGCCGCGGTCTTGGGGTTCGGCCAGCCGGAGGCCGACCAGGTCCTCGATCGCGAGCCGTCAACTTCTGCGCAGGCGGATCGGCGCTCGTTGGGAGACGAACTGACCTGGGAACACTCGACGTTCGACCGACGCGATGTCCTGCGCGCCCTCGCGGGACGGGCGACCCAAGGCGCCCGCATCGGAGATCTCACCGCCGCCGCGGACACGTTCGTCGAGGGCCCGGATGTCGTGACGTTGGGTGCCGGGCGTTGGACCACGCCCGACATGTTGAGCATCGAGGTCGCGCTCATCAACAACGCGCTCGGCCGACAAGCCTGCGGGTCTGGTCTCACCGGCGACCGCGCGATCGCCGGTGGACTCGCCGCCGACGACGCACTCTCCGTCGAGCAGGTGGCGATGGTGCGTCACCTCACCACATCCGGGGACGGCGTCGAAGTCGTGGTCGGTGTTGCCGGTGCCGGCAAGACCCGTGCCCTCGCCGCAGCGGTGCACGCATGGCGCGCCGAGGGTTACCGGGTCATCGGAACGGCGCTCGCGGCCCGGACCGCGAAACACCTCGGCGCCGAGACCGGCGCGGCACCGTTCACCGTGACCCGCCTCCTCCAAGACCTCGACACGCACGGCGCCGGCGAGCTGTCGGGTTCGGTGCTCATCGTTGATGAAGCCGGGATGGTCGGCACCCGCCACCTCGCCCGTCTCGCTGCCCACGTCAATCAGGCCCACGCGAAGCTCGTGCTCGTCGGCGATCCCCGCCAGCTCCCCGAGATCGAAGCCGGAGGTGCCTTCGCGGCCCTCGCCCAACGTCTCGACGCGAACATCCTCGCCGAGAACCACCGCCAACGCGACTCAGCGGATCGAAGGGTGCTCGCGCATCTTCGCGCTGGGAACGCCGAACAAGCAGTCGACCAGATCGCCGACGCGGGCCGGATCACGATCACCGACACCGCCGACCAGGCCCGGGCCCGTATGGTCGACGACTGGCTCGTCGCGCGTGACAACCATGCAGGCGCGATCATGCTCGCCTGCCGGCGAGGCGACGTCGCGAAGCTCAACGCGACCGCCCGTGCGGCACTCGTCGACCACGGCGACGTGCAACCCGACGGGATCACCACACCATCCACCACGTTCGGCGTCGGTGATCGTGTCATGACGCTCCGCAACCACTACCCGCTCGGCCTCACCAACGGTGAAACGGGCACCGTCGTGACGATCGACGAACGAAACGAGCGGCTCGTGTTCAAGAGTGACGATGGGCGCGACGTCGCGGTCCCCGCCGACTACCTGCACGACGGGCATCTCGCCCACGCGTATGCGACCACGATCCACAAGGCCCAAGGACTCACCGCTGACACGGCGCTCGTCCTCGCCGACGACGCGCTCTTCCAAGAAGCCGCCTACACGGCCCTCTCTCGCGGACGCACCCGAAACCAGCTGTACATCGTCGGACCCGACGTCGAGCAGCGCGACGAAGCCCACGCCCCCGAACACGATCGCCGCGAGCCCCTCCAGGCGTTGCTCTCGAGCCTCGCGAGATCAGAGGCCAAAGAACTCGCGGTCGTCCGACGGCCGGCCCGACCGGTTGCGGCCAAGAGTCCCGAGCCGCCCGATACCGGCATCGACTTGGGCTGGTGAGGATCGAGATGCGACCGATAGCCGGCTCTCCGAACGATCTCTTCCAGTCTTGGCTCTCTCGGGACATTC
>JBBQMI010000006.1:0-13771 GCA_038328825.1 Acidimicrobiia bacterium
AACGTGATGGCCGTCTACGACTGGGGCGACGACGTCGTCCCGTTCATGGTGCTCGAGCTGCTCGAGGGTGGCTCGCTGCGCGGGATGCTCGACCACGAACGGCGGTTGAGCCCGGCCCAGGCCGCCCACGTGGGTCGCCAGGTCGCGGCCGCGCTCGAGTACGCGCACTCCCGGGGCCTCGTGCACCGCGACGTGAAGCCCGCGAACCTCCTGTTCGACGAGCACGGGATCGTGCGGGTGGCCGACTTCGGGCTCGCCCGCGCGCTCGCCGAAGCGAGCTGGACCGAACCGGCCGGTGCGGTGCTCGGGACCGCGCGCTACGCCGCGCCGGAGCAGGGTGGCGCGTTCCCGCTCGACGGGCGCGCCGATCTCTACGCGTTGGCGCTCGTGATCACCGAAGCGGTCACCGGGCGGGTGCCGCTGGTCGCCGACACGCCGCTCGGCACGCTCGCAGCGCGGGCGCGAGGTGCGATCGTCGCGCCGGCGGCCCTCGGCCCGCTCGCGGCCGTCGTGGAGCGCGCCGGTCGGAGCGATCCCGCCGACCGGTATCCCAACGCGGCGACCATGGAAGCCGCGCTCGTCGACGCCGAAGACGCGCTGCCACCGGCCGCGCCCCTGAATCTGGCCGGTATCGGCAGCGTGGTCGAAGACCTGCACCCGACCGCGCTCCCGCAGTCGCGGCGTCGTGTGTTCGACCAGGACGCCACTTCCGGCGAGCACGACGAGATCGAGGTCGTGACCGAACCGGAGCTCATCCCGGTGCCGCGCGAGCGGCGCCCGGTCCCGTGGGCCGCGATCGTGGTCGCGGTGGTCGCCACGATCGCGATCCTGGCGGCGGCGCTCGCGCTCGCGCGCGCGCCGGGCGGTTCGACCGCGGTCCCGAATGTCGTGGGCGTGTCGGCGGCCGATGCCGAAGCGGCGATGCAACGCGTCGGGCTCGGCGTCGAGACGCGCTTTCGGCGCGACCGTGCCCCCAAGGACACCGTCGTCGAGCAGTTGACGCGTCCCGGGGTCTGGCAGCCCGACGGCAAGCCCGTCGTGGTCGTGGTGTCACGCGGTCCGAAGGCGGTCCGCTTCGCGAACGTCGTCGGCCAGCCCGTCGACGCCGCGACCGCCACCCTCCAGGGACTCGGATTCGTCGTCGACGCGACGAAGCACGCGTTCGACGAACAGGCGCAGGCCGGCACCGTGCTCGCGAGCGATCCTGTAGGTGAAGGGGCACCCGATTCGCGGGTGTTCCTGACGGTCAGCGACGGACCCGCGCCCCGCACGGTTCCCGACGTGGGCACCGGCGCCTTCGCCGACGCCGCCGCGAAGCTCGAGGCCGTGCAGCTCCAGGCGGTCCAGGCCGACGAGTTCAGTGACACCGCCCCCGCGGGCCAGGTGTTGGGCACCGAGCCGGCCGCGGGCGCCCAGGTGTCGCGCGGATCGCAGGTGAGCGTGCGGGTGAGCAAAGGTCCCGACCTCGTCGCGGTGCCCACGGTGGTGGGCCTCAGCATCGAGGCCGCGAGCCAGGCCCTGGCGGCCCAGGGGCTCCAGGCGTACGTCCAGGGCAACCTCCGCCCCGGCGGCAAGGTCCTCGCCACCGATCCGCCGGCGGGCACGATGGTGAAGCGGGGCGCGACCGTCCGGGTGCTCCTCTGATGACCACCCGGTGAACTCCGCTCGCTGAGAAGCCTCCATCGGCCCTGGTCAGAGGCCTGCCCGGTCGTTCCGTCGGGCAAATGAGTCGTGTGACCTACGCCACCGCTCTTTACGATTCCACTCTGCGTGGTCGGCTCCGGTGGATCGCGACCAGCGAGACCACGGAAAGTGGTCGTGCGAGCGGGGAGGGCGACGAGGATGCGACGACCAGCCCAGGGCGGCACCACCCGACCGGGTCCCTCGCGGCCCGGCAACGGCTTCGGGCGTCCGGTCCGGTCGCGCCCCGTCGCGGTCGGTCGCGACGAACACGCGACCGATCCCGGATGGTGGTTCGAGCGTGAGCTCGAGCTGCAGCTCGGTCGACTCGACGGCGTGGAACCCGACCGTTCCGCGGAACGCGCGTAGTTCCACCCCGGTCGCAGCACGCCCCGCACCGCGTCGCGTCACGCGTCACCCGATCCCCTCCGTGGGGTGATCGGTAGCATCCGCCGACGCCATGGCCTCCTCCACCGAACGACCGTCGGGGATCCCGTCACCCGTGTTTCCGGGTGACGTTCCGGGCACCGAAGAGGTGCCGGTCGTCGCGTGGCCGTTGTTGTTCCGCAACCGGCTGCACCATCGCCTGCGCAGTCGCGACCGGTACCCGTGGTGGGTGCTCGTCACGGTGCTCGCCGGACTCTTCGCGACCGGCTTCACCATCACCATCGTCGCCGTGTCGCTCGGCGACATCGCCGACGATCTCGGTACGAGTCCCGAGACGCTCACGTGGGCAGTGACGGGTCCATGGCTCGTGCTCGCGCTCGCGATGCCGATCTTCGGCAAGCTCGGCGACGTCCGCGGGCACCGGCGCGTCTACCTCTGGGGTTTCGCGGGGTTCACGGCGGGCGCGGCGTTGACCGCGTTCGCGTGGAGCGGACCCACGTTCATCGCGGCCCGCATCATCGGTTCGTTGCCGGGTGCCGCGATCGGCCCGACGTCGATGGCGCTCATCATGCGCGCCTTCCCCGACGCGGAGCGGGTCAAGGCGATGGGGTGGTGGGCCCTCGTCGGCGCCGGAGCCCCCGTGATCGGACTCGTCGCGGGCGGTCCGCTGGTCGAGGCCTTCGGCTGGCGGTGGTTGTTCGTCGTTCAGATCCCGCTCTCGCTCGTCGCCCTCGCCATCGCGGTGGTCGTGTTGCACGAGACCCCACGCCGGGCGCGCGAGCCGATCGACTTCGCCGGCGCGTTCACGATCGGCGGAGCGACGGTGTCGGCGCTGCTCGGCCTCACCTTCGGCGCGCAGCTCGGTTGGGCCGATCCGATCGTGATCGCGCTCTTCGTCGCCTCACCCGTCTTCCTGTGGACGTTCGTGCGCTGCGAACGTCGGGCCGAGCATCCCCTGCTCCCACTCGCCTTCTTCCGCAAGCGCGACTTCACCGCCTCGTTGGTCGCGCAGTTCGGTGCGAACTTCGCGTACATGGGCGGCTTCATCATCACTCCGCTCCTGATGGACACCCGCTTCGGCTTCACCGTCGCCGCGACGTCACTGGCCATGACCGTGAGGCCGTTGAGCAACAGCATCGCCTCTCCGGTCGGGGGCTACGTCGCGTCACGCGTGGGTGAGCGGCGGGCCGCAGTCTTCGGCACGACGCTGATCGGCGTCTCGATGGTCGCGTTCGCACTCGGTTCGGTGTGGGGCGTACTGGCCTTCGTGTTCGCGGCGCTGCTGCTCTCCGGTGTCGGTCTCGGCGCAGCGTCGCCCTCGTTGATCACCGTCGTGGCGAACACGGTCGGGCCCGAGGACCTCGGGGTGGCGAACGCCGCCCAGCAGATGGTCAGTCAGATCGGCGTGGTGGCGGGGATCCAGGTGCTCTCGACGATCCAGGGGGGTTCAGACGCGTCGGGTCCCTTCGTCGTCGCGTACCTCGTGGGCGCGGCCCTCGCCGTCGTCGGTGTGTTCGGTGCCGCCGCCGTGGGCCGTCGCAGCGGAGCCGACTATCACAGGTGTTCGAGGTTGGCGTAGGCGGCGAGCGCGAGCGCGACCGCGGCACCGACCAGGAGCACCGTCGTGATGCCGACGGGATCGACGACGAAGCCGGCGAGGACCACGCCGATCGGGACCGTGCCACCGAACGCCATGATCCACAGCGCCATGATCCGGCCGCGGATGGCGTCGTCGAGATGTTGCTGGAGCACGGTCGACAGCGACGTGATCACCACGAAGTACGCGAAGCCGAGAACGATCACCGTCGGATAGGCAGCAGACGGGTGGCGTTCGAGCGCGAACAGCGCGAGGAGCCCCGCGAACGCCACGAGCGCGACCCGCACCAGCATCGGCTTCGAACGAGACGCGAACAGTGTGCCGACGCTCACGGCACCGAGCGCGGCACCGAGTCCGAACGCGGCGTAGAGCAGGCCGTACTCGGTGCTCTTCGGATCGATGCCGAGGCTGTGGTCGGCAATGACCGGCATGAGTCCGACGAACACCAACGAGAAGAAGGAGAACGTGGTCAGGATGGTCAGCACGCGCCGGATGAGCGGGTCGGCCGCGGCGACGCGGAAACCCGAGAGCAGTCGGGCCAGGCCGCGCTCCTTCATCGGCTGGGCGTTGCGGGCCGAGTACTTCGCCACGACCACCGCGAGCACGGCGAACAGGTAGGTCAACGAGTTCAGGCCGAACACCACCGCCGCGCCGAACGCCGCGTACAGCGGTGCGCCGATCATCGGACCGATCACGCGCGAGAGGTTCATCTGTGCCGACTGGAGCGACACCGCGCCCTGGAGGTCCTCGCTCGGTACGAGCGTCGGGAGGATCGCTCCGAGCGCGGGCGCGCTGAACGCGTTCCCGACGCCGATCGCGAGGACGCACAGGAAGATCAGCACCTCCGACGGGTGGCCCGAGAGCGCGAGCACCGCGAGGACGATGGAGAACACGAGCTGCTCGAGCTGCATCCAGATGAGCAGTCGCCGCCGATCGACGACGTCGGCGAGCACCCCACCGAGGGTGCCGAGGAAGAGGAGCGGTCCGAGCTGGGCGAACACCAGCAAGCCGACGTAGCCCGGATCGCCGGTGAGCTTCAGGGCGTAGGCGCCGAGGAGCACGTTCTGCATCCACGTGCCGATGTTCGACGCGAAGGTGCCGCTCCAGACGATGCGGAAGTCGCGGTGCCGCAGCGCGGCCTGGGCGGTGCCCCGGGTGAACGAGCGGTCACCGTCGACGAGCGCGTCGGTCGTCTCCTCGACGATCTCTTCGTCGCTCCAGCCTGGTGCGCCGGAACCCTGGGCCTCGGTGGTCATACCGGTGCCAGGGTACGGGAGCGCCCGACGCGCACTTCGATGGGATCCCCGGGAGGTCTGCACCGTCGGTCCCGGAAACCGGGACTCAGCGTGCACACCTCGCTGGTGCGGGCGGTGCTACTCGGTCATGTCCTTGATGGCTTCCTGGAGCGCCTCGTTGCCCCCCGGGCCCCCGCCGCCCTGAGCGGCCATGAGCTTGGTCATGTCACCCTGGACCTTCACCTTGCCGGCCATGAACGCCTGCATCCCCGCCTGCGGGTTCCCCGCGACGAACACTTCCTTGGCGGTCGCGTAGTCGGTGGTCATCGTGAGGTCGGCCGGGTCGAGGTGGCCCTTGCCCATGAGCGGCTTGCCGTCTTCGGTGCCCATGTGGAACTCGACGTCGTTCTCGAACGGCGTCTCGATCACCACGAGGTTCATCTTGAGCTGCGCGTGAGCAGGGGCGTCGGCGCCGTGCTCGGCGACCAGCCGCTGCAGCTCGTCGAACCAACCGTCGGAGAGGAACTCGTTCTTCGCCACTGGGGCCTCCTGGATGATGCGCCCCTGACGTGGCGCTGGTCGGACGGGCGCTGACCCTATCCGGACCCCCCAAGGGGCGTCGAGCCAGTCGCGGTCGGCTCTCTGCGCGGTCCGTCTAACGTCGAGACGTGGCTTCCCTGACCCGACCGGAGCGGATCGAGGCGCACGAGCGCAACGAGAAGTGGCAGAACCCGCCGCTGCGCATCGAGATGTCGGAGTGCATCAACTGCGACACCTGCATCCGGCACTGCCCCGAACAGTTCGGCGCGATCTTCAACCACGGCATCGACGTGATCATCGTGCCGGAGCTCTGCAGCGGGTGCGGCAAGTGCCTGCCTCCCGTGTGTCCGGTCAACTGCATCTACCCGGACCCCGATTGGAAGCCGGCACCCACCGATTGGTGGCAGTACCCGGATTCCGCCCTCGATCCGTACCGGTAGGGCGGAATCGTCGGATCGGGTCCGGCGGCCGGCTCCCTAGACTCGGCGGGATGTCGACAGAACACATCACCCGGTCCGACGTCGAGCACGTCGCCCACCTGGCGCGCCTCGCGCTCACGGAGTCGGAGATCCAGACGCTCACGGGCCAGCTCGAGGGGATCCTCGAGTACGCGGCCCAGGTCTCCGCCCTCGATCTCGCCGACGTGCCGCCGACCGCGCATCCGCTCCCGCTGGTCAACGTGTTCCGGGCCGACGTGCCGCGACCCGGGGTCGACCGCGAGGAAGTGCTCGCCCAGGCCCCGTCGGCCGAGAACGGTCGCTTCCGGGTCCCGCGCATCCTCGGCGAGGCTCCCTGATGGCGGCGGATTCGGCCGCGGAGATCGCGACCGCGGTGCGGTCGGGCGCACGCTCGGCCCGCGAGGTGACCGACGGGTTCCTCGCGACCATCGCGTCGGGTGAGGAGCAGATCCACGCGTTCAACCTCGTCACCGCCGGCGCGGCACGCGCGCGGGCCGACGAGATCGACGCGATGATCGCCGACGGCCGCGATCCCGGCCCGCTCGCCGGTGTGCCGATCGCGCTGAAGGACAACCTGTGCACGCGGGGTGTGGCGACCACCTGCTCGTCGCGCATCCTCTCGGGATGGGAGCCCCCCTACACCGCAACGGTGGTGGAACGGGTGGTCGCGGCCGGCGCGGTCCCGGTCGGCAAGACCAACCTCGACGAGTTCGCGATGGGATCGTCGACCGAGAACTCGGCGTTCGGCCCGACCCGCAACCCGCGTGACCCGAGCCGGGTCCCGGGCGGATCGAGCGGGGGATCGGCCGCCGCGGTCGCGGCCGAGTTCGCGCCGCTCGCGTTGGGATCCGACACCGGCGGTTCGATCCGTCAGCCCGCGGCGTTCTGCGGAGTGGTCGGTGTGAAGCCCACCTACGGCGCGGTCTCGCGCTCCGGTCTCATCGCGTTCGCGAGCTCGCTCGACCAGATCGGTCCGTTCGCGGCGTCGGTCACCGATGCCGCGCTGCTCCTCGACGCGATCGCGGGCCCCGACCCGCTCGACTCCACGTCGATCCGCGAGCGGTGGAACCCGGTGGCACCCGTCGTCGACGACGGCGTCGACGGTCTACGCGTCGGGGTGGTGACGGAACTGCTCGACGGCATCGACGCCGACGTCGCCGCGCGGTTCCACCAGGCTGCCGACGTGCTCCGCGCCGCTGGTGCCAAGGTCGGCGACGCCTCTGTTCCCGCGGCGATCCACGGGCTCGCGGCGTACTACCTCATCGCGCCGGCCGAGGCGTCGAGCAACCTCGCTCGCTACGACGGTGTGCGGTACGGCCTCCGCGCCGACGGCGTCGACGTCGCCGACATGAACGCCAAGACCCGCGATGCCGGGTTCGGTCCGGAGGTGAAGCGCCGGATCATGCTCGGCACGTACGCCTTGTCGGCCGGCTACTACGACGCGTACTACGGGCAGGCGCAGCGCGTCCGTACCCTGGTGATCCGCGACTTCGACACCGCGTACCGCGACTTCGACGTGCTCCTCACTCCGACCACACCGACGACCGCGTTCGCGTTCGGCGACAAGACCGGTGATCCGCTCTCGATGTACCTCAGCGACGTCTGCACCATCCCGACCAACCTCGCCGGCCATCCCGCAATGAGCGTTCCCTTCGGGACCGGTGCCGACGGCCTGCCCGTCGGCGTGCAGATCCTCGCCCCCGCCCTCGGCGAGCAGGTGATGTTCCGCGCCGCGCGCGCGGTCGAGCAGGGCGCGCCGTGAGTCGCGTCGGATCAGGACAGGAAGAAGTGCACCAGCGCTCGGTTGAACACGTCGGCGGCCTCCCACTGGAGGAAGTGACCGGCGCCGGGCACCGTGAACGGACCGATGCACTCGGTGAACGCGACCGCACAGCGGTCGGGGAAGCTGGTCGGGACCACGTGGTCCTCGGGGCCGTAGAGCACCAGTGCCGGTACCGGGTTCTTCTCGAGGTACCGCGGGATGTCGCTCATCGGCCGGTTGCCGGTGGAGCTCTCGTACACGCCCCAGCTCGCGCGCAGCTTGGCAGCGTCGGCGTAGGGCTCGGTCATGAACGCGGTCTCGCGCGCGGTGAACGCGGTCCGGCCGGCCCACAGGCGGTGCCCGTACATGTCGGCCACGTAGGCGCGCCGTCGCTCAGGCGTGTCGAGCTCGGCGAGCAGGCCCGCCGGGTCGGTCGCCTGGCGCACGAAGTAGTCGGCGGTCGCCCGCAGCTCCTGGGGCTCGTCGGGCGGGATCCCCGCCGCCTCGTACTCGGCCGGAAGCATCGGCGTCACCGTGTTGAAGAAGCAGAGCTTGGGCACGAACCCGGGGTACCGGAGGCTGAGGTCGTACACCACCGGACCCCCGACGTCACCGCCCGAGACGAAGCATCTCTCGTGGCCGAGCACGTCGTGCACGAGCGCGTACAGGTCGACCGAGAACGCGGCGACGTCGTAGAAGCCGTCGGCCGCGAGGTCGGAGTCGCCGTGGCCGCGAAGGTCGGGCGCGATCACCTCGAACCCGGCTGCGGCGAGCGGCGCGATGTTGCGCCACCAGATCCGCTTCGTCTCGGGGTAGCCGTGCACGAGCAGCAGGGGAGTCCCGCCGATCCCCTCACGCACGTACGTGAGGGTCACGCCGTCGCGCACCTCGGCGCGCTCGGTGTGGAAGGAGTCCGGGTCGAGCGGGGCGCCGTTCGTCGTCATGATCGGGAGTCTTGCGGATGAGCACGACCGAAGTGTCGGAAACCGAAGTCCCAGGAGCCGATGGAGGCGAGTGGGAGCCCGTCATCGGCTTGGAGGTCCACGTCGAGCTGTCGACGGCGACCAAGCTCTTCTGCTCGTGCGCCAACGAGTTCGGCGCCGAGCCGAACACGAACATCTGCCCGGTGTGCCTCGGCTTGCCCGGGTCGCTCCCGGTGCTCAACGAGCGGGTCGTGGAGTTCGCGCTCCGGCTCGGTGAGGCGTTCGGGTTCTCGGTGCCGCCGGAGTCGATCTTCCACCGGAAGAACTACTTCTACCCCGACATGCCGAAGGACTACCAGGTCAGCCAGTACGACGCTCCGATCTGCATCGACGGCACGCTGCTGGTCGACGGCACGGCGATCGGGATCGAGAGAGCACACATGGAGGAGGACACCGGCAAGTCGTTGCACGTGGGCGGGAGCGGTCGCATTGCCGACGCCGACCACTCGCTCGTCGACTACAACCGCGCCGGCGTGCCGCTCATGGAGATCGTGAGTCGGCCCGAGATGCACTCGGCCGAGCAGGCACGCGGCTACGTGTCGGCGTTGCGCGGGGTGCTCGAGGCGATCGGCGTGTCCGACGTGAAGATGGAGGAGGGATCGATGCGGGTCGACGCGAACGTGTCGATCCGTCCCGCCGGCTCCGACGAGCTCCGAACACGGGTCGAGATCAAGAACATGAACTCGCTCCGCTCGCTCGGTCGCGCGATCGACTACGAGATCGCCCGCCAGATCGAGACCTACGCGACCGGTGAACGCATCGTGCAGCAGACGCGGCACTGGGACGAAGGCGCCGGCGTGACCCACGGCATGCGCACCAAGGAAGGCTCGGAGGACTACCGCTACTTCCCCGAGCCCGACCTCGTGCCGGTCGCGCCGAACGACGCGATGCGCGCCGCGGCGCGCGCGTCGATCCCCGAACTGCCAGCCGCCCGTCGGGCGCGGTTCGTCGCCGACTGGGGGATCGCCGACCACGAAGCGGAGGTCCTCGTGGGCGACCCCGGTCTCGCCGACTACGCCGAAGCTGTGGTCGCAGCGGGGGCCCCGGGGCGCGACGCGACGAACTGGAGCGTGGGCGCGCTCCTGGGCTTCCTCAACGAGAGCGGCCTCGCGCCGGCGGCGCTGCCGCTGACGCCCGACGGCCTCGCCGAGCTGATCGGCCTCGTTGGCGACGGCACGCTCAACCGCAAGCTCGCCACCGAGGTGCTCGAGGTGGCCCTCGCCGAGGGGAAGCGGCCCCGCCTGATCGTCGACGAGCTCGGGCTCGCCCAGGTGAGCGACGCCGGCGCGCTCGGCTCGCTCGTCGACGACGTGTTCGCCGCGAACGCCGACGCGGTGGCGGAGTGGCGGGCCGGCGACGGCAAGGCCAAGAAGAAGAAGCGGGGATTCCTGATGGGTGAAGTGATGAAGGCGAGCAAGGGCTCGGCGGATACGAAGGTCGTCAACGGTCTGCTCGACGAGAGGTTGCACGACTGATGCCCGATCCGAGTGGGCCCGCCCGTCCTGCGCATGCGCTCGACGACGACGTCGAGCGCATCCTCGTGGTCACTGCGCATCCCGACGACGTCGACTTCGGTACGGCCGGCTCGGTCGCGACGTGGGTCGCCGCCGGCATCGACGTCGCCTACTGCATCGTGACCGACGGCGAGGCCGGTGGGGAAGACCGTTCGATGCCGCGCTCGGAGATGGCACGCATCCGACGCGAGGAACAGACTGCAGCCGCGCTCTCGGTCGGGGTCACCGACCTCCGGTTCCTCGGCTACCCCGACGGGCGACTCGTCGCGGACCTCGGGTTGCGCAAGGACATCTCGCGGGTGATCCGTCAGGTGCGTCCCCAGCGGGTCGTGGCCCAGTCACCCGACAGGTTGTGGAGCCGCATCTACGCGAGCCATCCCGATCACCTCGCGGCGGGGGAGGCGACGGTCTGCACCGTGTATCCCGACGCCCGCAACCCCTTCGCCCACCGCGAGCTGATCGACGCCGAAGACCTCGAGCCGTGGACCGTCTCGCAGCTCTGGCTCAACGCCCGCGACGACGCCGACGTGTACATCGACACGACCGACACGATCGACAAGAAGGTCGCGGCGCTGCTCTCACACAGGAGCCAGATGAAGGACCCCGACGGCGTCGACACGATGATGCGCGGCTGGGGCACGATGATCGCGCAGCAGGGCGGTCTGGCCGAAGGGCGCCTCGCCGAGGCGTTCCGCGCTATCGATACGCGCTGAACGCGTCGAGCAAATGGCCCCACGTGTCGGGGGCGATCGCGTACGGGGTGTTGAACGCGACGCGGTCGATCACGTCGCCGTAGCGCTGCGCGATGGTCGCGGCCACGTCGGCGGGTGCGCCGCGGACCGCGAAGGTCGTGAGCATCTCGTCGTCGATCGCACCGGCCATCGCACCCCAGTCGCCCGTCTTCGAGAGTCGGTTGAGCTCGCTCTGGAGCTCGCCCCAACCGTGGGCTTCGAGCACGACGCGATAGGCGGGCGTCGAGCCGTAGAACGCGATCTGCGCCTTCGTCGCGACGGTAGCCGCGGCGAGATCCTCCTCGGTCCGGCCGGTGACGACCATCACGGGGAACGACACCTCGAGATCGGCGCGGGTGCGGCCGGAACGGTCGAGGCCCCGATCGAGGTGGGGCCAGAGGTGCTCCCGTAGGTACCGCTCGGTGGTGAACGGATGGACGATGAAGCCGTCGCCGACCTCGCCTGCGACCTCAGTCATGGCCGGCCCCACGCCCGCGAGCCACACCCGGGGGAGGCCGTGGGGGTTGGGGCCCGGGTCGAAGAACGGGGTCATGAGCGTGTGACGGTAGAAGTCGCCGTCGAAGCGCAGCGGCGTCGACTCCTGCCACGCGCCCCAGATGGCGCGCAGCGCGAGCACGAACTCCCGCATGCGCGGCGCCGGGTGCGACCACGGCATCGAGAAGCGCTTCTCGATGTGCGGCCTGATCTGGGAGCCGAGCCCGAGCGCGAACCGTCCGCCCGACAGCCGCTGCAGGTCGTACGCGATGTTGGCCACGGTCATCGGGCTGCGGGCGAACGCGATCGCGACCGCGGTCGCCAGGTCGAGTCGTTGGGTCGCGTCGGCGGCGAGGACCAACGGGAAGAAGGGATCGTGCGGTCCCTCGAACGTGTACACGCCGTCGTAGCCGTCGGCCTCGAGCTCACGGGCGACACCCGCAACGGCGTCGAGTCCGGTGGTCACGAGCGGCGCATCGATCTTCATGGCTGCGGACCCTAGATGCCCTCCGACGTTCGGGGATCTGCGACCATCTGCCGACCCGCGAACCCCAAACGTCGGGCGGGACGCGTACCTCCGGGGGATACGCTCGATCCCATGTCGACTCCGCACGAGCCCACCACCATGAAGCCCCGGAGCTACGAGGTCACCGCCGGCAACAGCCGGGCTCCGGCCCGGGCGATGCTCCGGGCCGTCGGCATGACCGACGCCGACTGGGACAAGGCGCAGGTCGGGGTGGCGTCGAGCTGGAACGAGGTCACCCCGTGCAACATGCCGCTGGACCGGCTGGCGAAGCGGGCGAAGCAGGGTGTGCGCGACGCCGGCGGGTTCCCGCTCGAGTTCGTGACCATCGCCGTGAGCGACGGCATCTCGATGGGCCACGAAGGGATGCGCGGCTCACTCGTCAGTCGCGAGATCATCTGCGACTCCGTCGAGTGCATGATGCACTCCGAGCGGCTCGACGCGCTCGTCACCTTCGCGGGCTGCGACAAGAGTCTCCCCGGGATGCTCATGGCCGCGGCCCGGCTCAACCTGCCGTCGATCTTCCACTACGGCGGTTCGATCCTGCCCGGGCACTACCAGGGCAAGGCGCTCGACGTGGTGAGCGTCTTCGAGGCCGTGGGCGCGTGCGCGGCCGGCACGATCACCGAGAGCGAGCTCGGGGAGATCGAGCGACGCGCGTGTCCCACCGAAGGCAGCTGCGCGGGGATGTTCACGGCGAACACCATGGCGTCGGTCGGTGAGGCGCTCGGCATGTCTTTGCCGGGGAGCGCGTCCCCGCCTGCCGTCGACCGACGACGCGACGACGACGCCTACGCGTCCGGCAAAGCCGTGATGAACCTCCTGGCCCGCAACATCCGGGCCCGCGACATCATGACGAAGGAGGCTTTCGAGAACGCCATCGCCGTCGTCATGGCTCTCGGCGGTTCCACCAACGCGGTGCTGCATCTCCTGGCGATCGCGAACGAAGCGCACGTCGAGCTCGAGCTCGACGACTTCAACCGCATCGGCGCGAAGGTGCCGCACCTCGCCGACACCAAGCCGCACGGGAAGTACCACATGGCCGACGTCGACGCGATCGGCGGTGTGCCCGTGGTCATGCGCGAGCTACTCGACGCAGGGCTGCTCCACGGCGACGTCATCACCGTGACCGGCAAGACGATGGAGGAGAACCTCCGCGACCTCGCGCCGCCCGCGCCCGACGGCGAGGTCATCCACCCCCTGTCGGCTCCCATCCACGCCCAGGGTGGTCTCGCGATCCTCACCGGCTCCCTCGCGCCGAAAGGGAGCGTCGTGAAGGTCGCAGGGATCGACGAGCTGCGGTTCGAGGGAACCGCGCGCGTGTTCGACGGTGAAGACGCTGCGATGGAAGCGATCCTCGCCGGTCGCATCCAGGCCGGCGACGTCGTCGTGATCCGCTACGAGGGCCCCAAGGGTGGACCGGGAATGCGAGAGATGTTGGCCGTGACCGGCGCGATGAAGGGCGCCGGGCGCGGCACCGACGCCGCGCTCATCACCGACGGTCGCTTCTCCGGTGGGACGCACGGCTACTGCGTCGGTCACGTCGCCCCCGAAGCGGTGGACGGCGGACCGATCGCGTTCGTCGCCGACGGCGACACGATCGTGATCGACGCAGAGGCGCACACGATCGACGTCCTTGTCGACGACGCCACGCTCGCCGAGCGCCGGAAGCACTGGAAGCTGCCGGCGCCGCGGTACACGAGCGGTTTCCTGGCGAAGTACGCCAAGCTCGCGCAGGGCGCCGAGACCGGCGCGATCACGAACTTCTAGGAGAAGATGCGGAGACGGAGGCCGCGCGGCGCGGGCGTCGAGCGGGTGAACGATCGAGCCGGCGAAGCGGATTCGACCATCAGAGAGGCCGGGACG
>JBBQMI010000007.1:0-13016 GCA_038328825.1 Acidimicrobiia bacterium
GGTCGAGCTCGGTCCACGCCGCGGTCGCGCCCGCCAGGTCGGCGTCGGGCCGACTCATGCGGGAACGAGTGCCGGGACGACCTCCACGGGGATGCCGTTCAGCACTGCGTTCCCCGACAGCGGATCGAAGCGGCTGCCGTCGGAGAGCACGTTGCTGTTCACGCCGGGTCGCTTCGCCGCGACCGCCATGTCGGTACCGTCGACGTCGTGACCCCAACCGTGGGGGATGCTCACCACGCCCGGCATGATCCCGTCGGTCACCTCGACCTCGATCTCGACCTCGCCGACAGTCGAGCTGACCCGCGCCGGTGCGCCGTCTTCGAGGTCGAGACGCTCGGCGTCGATCGGATGCACCTGCAGCGTGCACCGGGCCTTGCCCTTCACCAGCACGTCGAGGTTGTGCATCCACGAGTTGTTCGACCGCAGGTCTCGCCGGCCGACGAGCACGAGGCCGGGGATGGCCGGTCGTTCGAGCGACGGGAGCAGGCGGGTCTCGATGTCGGCGATGACCGCCTCGGGCGCGAGCTCGATCTTGCCGGTGGTGGTGCGCAGCACCTCGGGCAGCCGGGCCTGGAGCGCACCGAGGTCGATGCCGTGGGGGTTGTCCTCGAGCACGTCGAGACTGAGCTGGTTGCCGTAGGGTCCGGTGCGCAGCATGAGGTCGAGGATCCGCTCGGGGCCGCGGCGTCCCTTGCGCGACAACCGCGCGACCACGTCGTCGACGTCGTGGCCCTCGAACGGTGAACCGGAGCGGGAGATCGCCTTCTGGACCATCGTGACGAGCGCGAAGTCGTCGAGCGCGGCACCCGCTTCAGCACTGCTCCCCTGCCCGGCCCCGATCGCGGCGAGGCGTAGGAGGATCTCCCACTCGGTCGGCTCGCCCGGTGGGAGCTCCACGAGCGGCGGCGAGTAGTTGGCGACGTTGCGGATCGCGAGGGAGTAGAGCGCGAGGTCGAAGTGGCCGCGGGTGAGCACACCGGGCGCAGGCAGGATCACGTCGGCGTGTCGGGTGGTCTCGTTGCGGTAGATGTCGACGCTGACCATGAAGTCGAGCGTGCCGAGCGCGGCGTCGAGCCGGTTGGAGTCGGGCGTGGAGACGACGGGGTTGCCCGCGACGGTGACGAAGCCGCGCACCTGCCCGTCGCCGGGCGTCTCGATCTCGTCGGCCAACGTGACCACCGGGAACTCACCGAAGAACTCGGGCAGGCTCTTCACCCGGCTCTCGCGTCGGCCGAAGCGGACCCCTCTCCCCTTCCCCGGCGTTCCCCCGGTGTTGGCACCGCCGACCGCAGGCTTGGTGAACATCGCGCCACCCTCGCGATCGAGGTTGCCGGCGAGCGCGTTGACGACGTCGACCGCCCAGCTCGCGACGGTGCCGAACTCCTGGGTGCACGTACCGATGCGCGCGTAGACCGCGGCGCGTTCCGTGTTCGCGACCTCGCGCGCGACCGTCGCGATGGTCTCGGCATCGATGCCGCAGACGGGCGCCACGGCCCCGGGCGAGAACGCGCGGGCGACGCGCTCGACGTCGTCGATCCCGTTGACGTGTCCCTCGGCGCGATCGAGATGCACGAGTCCCTCAGCGAAGAGCACGTGCACGATTGCGAGCAGGAAGTGGGCATCGGTCCCGGGACGGATCGGGAGGTGGACGTCGGCTTCCTCGGCTGTCTTCGACCGGCGCGGGTCGACCACGACGATCTTCCCGCCGCGCGCTCGCAGCGCGCGGAGCCGGCCCGGGATGTCGGGCGCGGTCATCAGGCTGCCGTTGCTCGCGAACGGGTTGGCACCGAGCATCAGGAGGTAGTCGGTGCGGTCGATGTCGGGCACCGGCACGGTCAGCGCCGCGCCGAACATCAGTCCGGCCGACACCTGCTTCGGCATCTGGTCGACGGTGCTCGCGGAGTAGACGTTCTTGGTACCGAGGCTCTGGAGCAGCACCCGGTTGTAGATCAGTCCGGCGAGGTTGTGCGCGTTCGGGTTGCCCAGGTACACCGCGACCGCGTCGCGCCCGTAGCGGTCGATGATCTCGGTGAGCCCGCGCTCGACCTCGGCGAACGCGTCGTCCCAGGTCGCGTTGCGCCACGTGTCGCCGGTGCGGATCTGCGGCACGCGGATCCGGTCGGGGTCGGCCTCCAGCGCCTTGAGCGCCGTCCCCTTGGGGCACAGGTACCCCTTGCTGAACACGTCGTCCTTGTCGCCCCGCACGAGCGTGATCTCGGTCCGCTCGTTGAGGTGCAACTCGAGACCACAGGTCGCCTCACAGAGCGGACAGGTCCGGAACTCGATACGCGAAGCCGTCATGCAGCAAATCGTACGCCCCCACCCCAGCCCTCGTTCTGGTCATGTACGGCGTTGCAGGCCAACGCCGGAGATGACCAGAACGGGGGTTGCAGGGGTGGGTGTCCCACCCCGGTGCTGGGCTCCCGGTATGGCCAAGGACGGCGACTACCGAGACATCATGAAACTTGCGGCGCGGCAGCACGGTGTCATGAGCACCGAGCAGGCCGAGGCCGCGAACTTGACCGAGCAGAGATCGCGACATCTCGTCTCTACCGGGGTGCTGGAGCGGGCGGCGCCGAGGGTGCTGCGCGTTGCGGGGTCGACCGACACCTCGCGCCAGCGACTCATGATCGCGGTGCTCTCCGCCGGGCCCGACGCCGTGGTGTCGCACGACGCGGCAGGCGCGCTCCACGGATTCGACCGGTTCCCGCCCGGGCCGGTCGAGGTGCTGGTCTTTCGCCCGTACCGGTCGCGGGATCCACACGTCCGGGTGCACAGCTCGCGTCGGCTCGATCCGGTCGACATGACGGTTGTCGACGGCATCCCGGTCACCACAGCCGAACGCACGCTCATCGACCTGGCCGGGTGCGCGGCGATCGGGCGCAACCGGCTCGAGGAGGCCCTCGACAGCGGCGTGCGCGACGGCACGGTCGACGTCGACGTGCTGCGCATCCGGATCGCCGCACTCCGGAAACGGGGACGCGCCGGGATCCGCAAGCTCGAAAGCCTCCTCGGCGACACCGACGAGGCGCGACCGACGACGGTGCTCGAACGACGGTTCCTGCGCCACATCGAACGGGCCGGTCTTCCCCGACCGAAGTGCCAGGTGCCGGTGTGTCGCTCCGACGGTTCGTCGGCCTTTGTCGACTTCCTGTTCCCGAGAACGAACGTCGCGGTCGAGGTCGACGGCCACGGCTCGCACGCCACCCGTCGCCAACGTCGCCACGACAACGAACGGGGCAACGACCTGATGCTGACCGCGGATCTCACCATCCTGCACTTCACCTACGAGCAGGTCGTCGACCATCCCGATGCCACCATCGCCGACTGCCGACGCGCCCTCGCCCTCGCCCGGCCCTCAGCACGGGCCCGAACCCCCGTTCTGGTCAGGTTTCCCGTTGCAGGGCAACGCGACACATGACCAGAACGAGGGCTTCTTGGGGTTAGCGTGGGTGACGATGCCGTCGGTCGAGGATCGCCTGTACTTCCGCCAGTTGCTGGCCGGTCGCGACTTCGCGCGCGACGACCAAATCGCGCAGCAGATGGTGAACTTCGTCTACCTCGTGGGTGACCGGGAGACCGGTGAAGCGGTGGTGATCGACCCCGCGTACGCGCCGGCGGAGCTCGTGGAGATCGCGGGTGCCGACGACATGCGCCTCACCGGAGCGCTCGTCACGCACTACCACCCCGACCACGTCGGCGGGAGCTTGGGCGGGTGGGACATCCAAGGCGTGCGCGAGCTCCTCGAGCTCGGCGCGCTGCCGGTGCACGTGCAGCGCGACGAAGCGCGCGGCGTGCAGAAGCTCACCGGCGCGTCCGACTCCGACCTCGTCCGGCACGACGGTGGCGACGTCGTCACCGTCGGTGCGGTCCCGATCACGTTGCTCCACACGCCCGGACACACACCCGGGAGTCAGTGCTTCCTCGTCGACGGCCGGCTCGTCGCGGGAGACACCTTGTTCCTCGACGGCTGCGGTCGCACCGATCTCCCGGGCGGTGATCCCGAGCAGATGTACGAGAGCCTCAACCAGCGGCTCGCGAAGGTCCCCGACGACACCGTGCTCTACCCCGGCCACTGCTCGAGCGAACCGAGCCGTCGGCGACGATGGGCGACACCCGTTCGCGCAACTACGTGTTCCGGCTCGGTTCGCTCGAGCAGTGGCTCATGATGTTCGGCCCCGATAGGTAGCACCGGTGCAACCGAAGACCATGCAGATCCTCGGAGCCGCGCTGCTGACCGTCGGCGTGGTGGTCGCCGGGATCGGCGTCGCCGGCCAGCTCGGATCGTGGGGCGCGAAGACCGAAGCAGTTGCGGGAGCCCCCGACGGCGGCGACGGCAAGAACGGCGGCGACGGCAACTCGTCGAGCACGTCGACCACGCTCTCCGCCGGTGAAGCCCCGGCGCAGTTCGTCGACGCGCTCGGGAACGCGCTCCGCACCGGTGACACGAACTTCCTCGTCGGTCGCCTGAATCCCGCGGTCGTCACTCGCTACGGGAGCGCGCAGTGCCTCGGTGCGCTCGCCGGCGCGCGCGACACGTCGGCGACCTTCACGGTCAAGCAGGTCGGCGATCCGGTCGACATCGACGGGACCACCGACGGCAAGACCGTGTCGATCGCCGAGTCGGTGAGTGTCGACGTCGACCGGGTGCAGCGAGGAGTCACCGAGTCGGCCACGCTGCACATCGTCGAGGTCGGCGGCCGGTTCACGTGGCTGGTGGACTGTGGGAACCCGATCGGGCCCTGACCAACAACACGACGCCACCGATCACGAGGAGCAGTCCCGGGATCGCAAGCAGCAGCCACGGCGGCGTGTCGGTGGTGGTGGTTGCCTCGGCCCCGGTCGCGAGCGGCACGGCGGTGGAGATGTCGGGTGTCTTCGTGTCGGACGGTGCGGATGTGGGAGTGGGCGCCACGGTGTCGCTCGGTGGTGGCGTCGTGACGGTCGTGTCGCCCGTCGGTACGACGAGCGCCGCAGGATCGCACGCGACGGTCGAGTCGGAGACCTCGAACGGCAGCGCGTCGCCGAGCGGACCGCGATCGACGGCCTGGCCGGTGTCGACGTCGGTCAGCACGAGATCGTCGTACCGCCCGGCGCCCGTCGTCGGCACGATGATCAACCCGCGACCACCCGCGACCCGCCCCTCGCCCTGTACCGGGCCCGCTGGACCCGCGAACACCGCGCGGTACAAGCCGTCGGAACCGGACACCACGAGTCCGACGCGGATCTGTGAGCCCGTCGCGCCCGGATCCGCTCCGAGGCAACCCACCACGACCGAGGGGGCACCCGGTGCTGGAGCAGCAGTCGCGCCGGCACCGTTCACGACCAGCCAGCCGACCGCCGACAGCGCGGCGATCGCGACGCATCCGAGACTCCGCCCCCGTCGACGCACGCCGGTCACCCTACCGGTCGTCGATCCGACGCCCGGTCACCGCGCCCTGCGCACCTCGCTCATCTTCACGACGAACAGACCCACGCCGAGCAGCACGCCACCGAGGATCGCCATGTCGGGACCGGGCACGCCCGTCCGCGGCAGGCTTCCACTCAACGGCGAGGACGTGCCCGCGTTCGCGGCCGCGGCCGGATCGGTGGGCGTCGCACCCGTGGGTGTGTCGGTGGGCGTCTCCCCACCGCTCGCGGCACCGAAGTAGAGGTTGATGCCGGTCGTCTCGGCACCGGCGACCACCGCGACGAGCTTGGCGCCGTCGCGCACGGGATCGGCGCCGTCGTCGGCTCTGGTCACGGGGATCGACGTCGGGCCGTCGTACCAGACGAACTCGGCGTCGTCGCCGCCCTTGCAGTCGCCGGCAGCGACATACCACTGGCCCGTCGGGACCCCACCGAGGTGGTACGCACCGTTCGCGTCGGTGATCGTGACCGCGAGCGCCCCGAAGCCGGGGCTGAACACGACGACGCACCGTCCTTCGATGCCGACGTTGCCCGGCAGCTGGAACACCGAACCGCTGAGCGACCCACCGGTTCCGAGCGCGGCGTCGATGTCCTGACCCAGGCCCTTCGGGTTCACCTCGGTGGCCTGCGTCGCATCAGCGGTTCCCGTGCCGCCGTCGTGGAACTCGAGTGCGTACACCGGCGTCTTCGAGCAGTCGCGGAACAGGATGAGATAGGGAGTCGGCGCCAGACCGGTGAGGGCGTACGTGCCGTCGCTCGCGGTCTGCGTCTCCGCGGCCGCCGAGTTGTTGAAGTTCGGCGCCGACGGATCGAACGCCGCGACGCAGATCCCGCCGAGCGGCGACGCGTCGCTCTCGCTGGTCACGGTGCCGCTGATCGTGAACCCGCTGTCGAGCGCGGCGTCGATCTTCCCGGCTTCGTCTCCGGCCGACGCGATCACGACGGTCGACGCGGCCGACAGCGGATCCACGTGGTCGTACCACTGCTGGGCGTGCGTGCCCGACTGATCCGTGAACCGCACGAGGTACCCACCCACGTCGACGTTGTCGATCTGGTAGGTGCCGTCGGGCTGGGTCTGGCTACCGGCCACCTCCCGGAGGGTGACGGGGTCGAAGACGCGGACGTCGATGCCCCCGAGCGGGTCCCCGGACCCGACCTCTGTCACCGTCCCGGAGATCCGGCCGGTGTTCGCCGAGATCTTCACGCCTGCCGACGCCTCGTCGTTCTTCGGGTCGGGATCGTTCTTCGCCGTGGCCGTGGCGGTGTTGACGAACTTCGACCCGAACTTGGCCTTCACGACCGTGTCGAACCGGAGCTCGGCCGTCGCCCCGGCCGCGAGCGTCGATGCGCTGCACTGCAGGTCGCTCGAGGTCGTCGTGCAGGTGAACCCCGTCGGTGCGACCACGTTCACCGGGGTGAGGCCACCGGGGAGCGTGTCGGAGATCGTCGGTGACACCGCCGCGGTCGTCGTGCTCGTGTTCGTCGCGGTGATGGTCCAGGTCACGGTCTGGCCGTCGGCCACCGACGAGCTGGAGACCGTCTTGGTCGTCGAGATGTCGGCCACGTCGGCGACCGTCACGGCCGCGGCGGCGGAGTCGTCGGACGGGTCCGCGTCGGTCTGGTCCGCCTTCGCCGACGCGATCGAGGTCAACTTCTCACCGTCGGCCGCGGTGACCGACGTCGGCACTGTCAACGTGGCCGTCTTCGTGACCGGGAGCGGCGGGCCGCCCGAACAGGTGACGGTGATCGGTCCGCTACCGCTCGACGGTGTGCACGCGTACCCGCTCATCACCGGCGGGCCGGAGAGGTCGAGGCCCGTGGGCACGTCGAAGGTGAAGACGATGCCGGTTGCGTCCTGGAGGTCGGTGCTCGTGTTCTCGACCGTCGCGGTCCAGTTGACGGGTCCGCCCAGCGCCTGCTGACCGACGTCGGTGGTCGTGGAGACGTGGAGGTTGAAGATCGGGGTGTCGATCATCGCCGTCGCGGTCGCAGTCGAGGCCGGTGTCGCCGCGGTGGCATCGGCCGTCCCCGTCGCGGTGATGACCGGCGCGTCGCCGGGGTCACCGTGCGCGTCGGTGGTGATCGTGAAGGCCGCGATCTCACCGGGGATGAGCGGTGCCGCGCGCGTGCAGGTGTAGTCGGTGCTCCCGCCGAGTACCGCTTCCGCGCAGGTGAAGCCGTCGTTCATCGATCCGGGGCTCGTGATGGTGAAGCCGGGTGGCACGGCGGGGACGCTCACGACGAACTGCGGATTGCTCGCGCCCCCTGCGCCCGTGTTGGTGAGGGTGAAGGTCCACGACGTCGAGTAGCCGTCGGTGCCGTGCACGCTCCCCGGACTCGCGGCCGCGACCAGACTGGGAGACTTTTCGCTGATCGTCACGGTGGCCGTGGGTGCCTGTCCGTCGAAGACCGGATCGGCACTGGTCGCCGCACCCTTGATGATCGCCTGGTGCGGGTTCGCCTCGGTGATCGCGTCGTCGAGTGCCTGCACCGTGACGGATTGCGGCACGTTCCAGTTCTCCGGCGTGAAGTGCACCGTTGTCGGCGAAAGTGACAACTGCGTCGCCGATGCCGCCCCGACGCCGGGAGCCTGGGTGAGAGCCACGTCGACGTCGGCCGCAGGCTGGGTCGTCATGTTCACCGTAGTGTTCGCCGACCCACCCTCTTGCAGCGTCAGATCGGGCGACACGCAGACCTCGCCGGTGCCCGCGACAACGGCGAACGCGGTCGGGAACCCGGCGGTCGTCAGGTCGCCGGCCGAGAAGTTGGCCTGGTTGTTGGCGTGGTCGCCGAGGTACGCGTTGCCGAGGGTCCAGGTACCCGTCGCCGACTCGAACGGCAGCGAGAACGACCCGGTCCAGATGCCGTCCGCCTCGGTACCGCTCGCCAAGGAGAGGGACGCGCTGTGGTACTGGCCGGCGGGACCGTTGAAGCTGAGCCCGAAGTACGACGTGCCCGACACGCCGTCGGTGAGGTGCGCAGTGATGTTCACGGTCGTCTTGCAGCCGACGTTGTTGAACTTCTTCGGGTCGAAGTCGAACGCGACGAGCGCAGGTGGTGTCAGGTCGTCGGTTCCCGTCACCTCGAACGTCGTCGGGAAGCCGATCGCGGCCGCGCCCGTCGCGTCGAGGTCGAGCTGGTTCTGGACGCGGTCCCCCACCTGCAGGTTCTGCAGCTGCCAGGTCCCCACGGCTGAGTAGCGTGGGACCGTCGCGGTGCCGACCCAGGTGCCGTCGAGCTCGTCGCCGGAGATCCGGTTGAAGCTCGGGTACACCCAGTGGCCGTTGAGAGTGAAGCCCGCACTGATCCACGCCACGCCCGCGAGGTTGTCGGTGAGGTGGGTCTGGATCGTGAACGTGCGCGTCGCCGGGTCGGCGTCGTCGCCGGGAAGCGGGGTACCCGGCAGGATCGAGCTGCTCGCGGGAATGACGTCGGGAGCGACGAGGTCGTCGGTCCCGGTGACGGCGAACGACGTCGGGAAGCCGGTCGTGGCGACCGCAGCGTTGTTGAGATTGATCTGGTTGGTCGCGACGTCCATCATCGAGAACGACTGCAGCGTCCAGGTGCCCGTCTCCGCGTAGCGCTGGAGGGTTCCGGTTCCGGCTACGTCGACCGGCGTGATGATCGCCCCGCCGAACGGCACCGCGAACGCCACACTGAAGTACTGCTTCGAGCTCGGGCTGACGAACTGCGCGAACGCGTACTGCATGCCGGTCGTGTTGTCCGACAGCGACGCGGTGAAGTGCAGGGTCCGGTCGGAATCGGCCGGGGCGTCGGCGACGATGCTCGGCTCGGCCAGCGTCCCGCCGTGCAGCTCGGGCGGAGCGGTGTCGGGGAGCGCCTCGGCCGGACTCACCATCCTCGCGACCAGCCCGAAGGCCACGAGGAGGACCGCGATGACGGCGACGATTCGCTTGCCCGCGTCGCGATTCCCTTGCCGATGCACCGTTGCTCCCAGATCTCGATGACTCTCCGCCGGGTGGTTGTGCACCCGTTGAGAAAACCTTTCGGAAGCGGAAACCGAGCACTTGAGGGCCATCTGACCCGATGGACCGATCGCGTCGAAGTCGTACCATCGTCGGCGTGGAGTTCGCCGCGATCATCATCTGCCCGGATTGCGGGGGTCGCGCGCACCTCGTGCAACCCCCGCGCGACGACGAGGTCGTCGAGGCCGGCGACGTGCTCGTCTACCGGTGCGAGGACTGCCTCGACCGCTGGGACGTCGTCGTCGACGAAGAGGACTTCTCGCGAGAGCGTCCGGCGGGATGGTCGGATCTGCCCGGACCTGATTAACGGCGACCCGGCACCGACATCACGGGCTCCGGCCAGTCGGTGCTCGACTGGGTGCACGCCCGCCTCGCTGACGCCTGATCGACCGGATCTCGTGGCCGGGTGCTTCGATCAGGCCTCTTCTTCGATGAGGGTGCCGATCGCGACCCGGGTCTCCGACGTCTCGGCGGGGACGTCGTGGACCTGGATGGCCTGCACCCAGCGGAGCAGCACCAGCGAGAAGCCGAAGCACAGCACACCCGCGCCGGTCATCGTCGCCCCGATGCCCCACGTGTCGGCGGCGAGCCCACCGAGCAGCGCGGTGATGGGCACGACCCCGACGAGACCCGTCATCTGGATTGCCATGACCCGACCCCTGAGCGCGTCGGGAACCTCGTGCTGCACCACATTCAGGGCGATGGCGATGTTGGCGAAGTGGAACGCACCGACGACGAAGATCAGGCAGAACGCGACCACGATCTGGTCGACGAGCCCGAGCGCCGCGAGCGCCGCCGAGAACGCGAGCGCCGTGGCCGCGAACGTGGCCGCGGGCCGCCGCCGGCCGATCCCGGCGAACGCGATGATGCCGACCGCGGCGCCGAGACCGATCCCCGCCTGGAGCCAGCCGTAGTAGCTGCGCCCGAGGGCGCCCGACCCGTCGGCCAGCACCTGCGTCGCGTACACGACCGCGAGCGGTTGGTACACGATCCCGACGAGCATCAGGAACGCGGTGGAACCGATGACCACCTTCACGGACGGCGTGTCGCGCACGTACCGGATCGCGGCCCCGATCGCCTCGAAGCTGCGTTGCTCCGCGATCGGCTCCCGTGCCGGGACGAGGGTGACGATCCACACGCCGATCACCGCGAGGAACGTGACTGCGTTCAGCCAGAACACCCACTCCACGCCGAAGGCGCCGATGATGAGCGACGCGAGGAGCGGACCGATGACACGCGCGACCGAGTTCGTTGCCGTACCGAGACTGATCGCGCTCGTGAGACCCTCGCGGGGAACGACGGCCGGCGTGAGGGCCTGTTGCGCCGGGATCGCGAGCATGAACGCGATCCCGAGGAAGAACGAGAGCACCGCGATGCTCACGATGTCGGCCTTGCCCGTGGACACGAGCACGCCGAACACGATCGCTCCGAACAGCTGCGCGACCTGAGTCCAGATGAGGAGACGTCTTCGGTCGAACCGATCGGCGAGCACGCCGCCCCAGAGGCTGAAGATCAGCTGGGGCGCGTACGACGCGAAGTACACGATCCCGACCGACTCCGCCTTGCCGGTGAGCTCGTACGCGAGAAACGACCGGCCGACGATCTGCATCCAGTCGCCGAGCTGCGACACGAGGCCGGCCGCCCACACCCGTCGGAACACCGGGTACCCGAAGGCGATGAAGGTCGGCGACGACCACGGAGCGCGCACGGGCCATGCTACGACCTACCATGACGCCGATGTCAGTTGTGGACGGGTCCGGAACCGATCCCTTCGCGGAGACCGAAGATCAACAGGCGCTGCGCGCGCTCGCGCGCGACGTCGCCCAACGCGACCTCGCCCCGCTCGCGCGCCAGTGGGACGAGACCGAGGAGTTCCCGCAGGCGTCGTGGGACGCGATCCGCAAGGCCGACCTGTTCGGCATCACGATCGGCGAGCGGTACGGCGGCATGGGCCTGGCCGACGTCGAGGCGGCGATCGTCCTCGAAGAGCTCGCGCGTGCCGACGTGAGCAGCGCGATCCTGGCTCAGCTCACGTTCAACGGCCCCCCGCGGGCGATCGAGCACCTCGGCAACGACGCACTCAAGGACCGCTGGCTGCCGATGGCCGCGACCGGCGAGGCCCTGTTCTCGATCGGCATCAGTGAGACCGAGGCCGGATCCGCGGTGAACCACATGCGGGCGAAGCTCACGCCCGACGGCCCCCCGACTTCCGGAGGTCAGGCATACCGCCTGAACGCGTACAAGAACTACGTGACCGGCGGACACAAGGCCCGAGCGTGCCTCGTGTGGTGCCGCTTCCCGGGCAGCGAGGGGGCCAAGGGGATCGGCTCCGTCGTCGTCGACCTCGAGGCCGACGGTGTGACCATCGCGGGAACCCACGAGAAGATGGGCCTGCGGGGCACGAGCGAGGCCGAGCTCGCGTTCGACGACGTGCGCATCGAGCCCGGCGACGTGCTGCTCCCGGGAGATCCGTCGAGCACCGACTCGTTCAAGTCGCTCATCTCGCACATCAACCACGAACGGTGCGGGAACGCGGCGATGTGCGTCGGCGCCGCACAGGGTGCGCTCGAGTACGCGGTGCGATACATGAACGACCGCACCATCGGCGGGAAGCCCCTCGCCGCGCTCCAGGGCCTCCAGTGGAAGATCGCCGACATGGCCACGCAACTCGACGCGGCGCGGCTGCTGCTGCTCCGAGCGGTGCACCTCGCCGGCCCCCACGGCACGCCTCCTGCCCTCGAGACCGCGATGGCGAAGACGGCCGCCAACCTCGCGGCCAAGTTCGTGTGCGACGAAGCGATCCAGTGCCTCGGCGGCTACGGCTACTCGCGCGAGTACCCGGTGGAGCGCGTGTACCGAGACATCCGGGGGCTGTGCATCGGCGCGGGCACCGTCGAGGTGCAACGCAACTTCATCGGCACCAACGTGCTCGCCGGGCGGCGCACCACCAGCGCGGGCTGGCGCGACCCCCTCGCTTGAGGTCGACGGAGATGGGTCGGCTCCACCCGACCTCCCGGCATCCGCGCGGTCGGGAGTACCGGGCGCCGGGCGGCGCGTGGGACCTGCCGTCGCTCGACGCCATCATCACCGCGGCGCACGACGACCCGCGCGTCGCGGCGCTCGCCGGCGGCCTCCGCGCCGAAGGGGTGGGGCGCGGCGACGTCGTCGCGTGGCAGCTCCCGAACTGGGACGAAGCCTCGCTCCTCTACCGCGCGTGCTGGCGGCTCGGCGCGATCGCGGGACCGATCCACCACCAGGCCGGCGCGACCGACGTCGACCGCATGCGCGCGGTGCTGTCGCCGCGGTTCACCCTCCACGCCGACGACGTGCGCGGCCCGGCGTCCCGGTTCGAACGGCTCCTCGACTCCCCGCCCGTCGTCCGGTCGGCGGCCCGCCCCTCCGACCTTGCGGTCGCGTTGTTCACGTCGGGCTCCACGGGCGCGCCGAAGGCCGCGCTGCACACGCAGCGCGGCCTCGCGCACAAGGCGCTGACCATGGCCCGCGCCCACGGGCTCACCGCCGACGACGCCGTGCTGATGCCCGCCCCGCTCGCGCACATCTCGGGGCTCCTCAATGCGGTGCTCATCCCCGGAGTGATCCCGATGCGGGCGATCCTCATGG
>JBBQMI010000008.1:0-12855 GCA_038328825.1 Acidimicrobiia bacterium
GTGGGACCGCGACGTGATCGGACCGCTGTGCGAGGCCCTGCCCGCGTTCGGCGACCACCGGCTCATGTTGTTGCCCGACCACGCGACGCCGTGCGCGCTCCGGACCCACACCTCGGACCCGGTTCCCTACCTGTTCTTCGACTCGGCGCACCCCGGAACCGGCGGAACGTACTCAGAGGCCGCGACGGCGTCGTCGCCGCCGGTCGTGGCCCACGAACTGATGGCGCGACTCGTGGCCGGGGAGAAGTCGCGCAGCAAGCGGACGCGTCCGGCGTGACGTAGGTGGTGGACGGTCGAGCCTGCGAAGCGGACTCGACCATCGGGGTTGGTGCTACGATCTGATCCGCAACGAGTGATCCGGGCCTGCCGTTCAGGCGCCCTTCCCGCTCGTACCACCGGCGCTTCCGCTGGTGCCCGTTCCGGAACTGCCAATCGTCCCGAGCCGTGCTCTCAGAGCAGTCGGAGACGTCGGGTACGACCGCTCGGCCCTCGGTTCGTCTTCCTTGTCAGCACGCTGCCGTACGGGGCGACGACGCCGTCCGACGCCCGCGACCCGATCCACCCAGGAGACATCCATGGCCCCCGAGAAGCAGCTCGACCGCTCCATGCTCGACGGCAAGGACCGCGAAGAGCTCCACGCCATCGCGAGTGCGATCGGCGTGAAGGGGGTCACACGCCTGAAGAAGGCCGATCTCGTCGACGCGATCCTCCACGCCTCGGGCAACGGCGCGCCGACCGCATCGCGTGCGGTGAGCCCGGCCTCCGGATCGACTGCGAACGGCGACAAGCCGAAGCGGGTGCGCTCCCGGCGGACGTCATCGGGCTCACCCGACGACTCGATCGCGGCGCTCGCCGCCGAGGAGGACGCCCTCCCGGCCGCGACCGACGGCGCCGCGACCGAGGTCGCGCCGCGTCCGTCGCGGGGTGCGCGCACGGTCGCGAAGATGACCACATCCGACGGCGGGCCCGGTTCAGCCGACTCGACCACCGGATCCGCGACCGTGCCGTCGACCCCGACGACGGAGACGTCGGGCCGCGAGACGGGCGACGACGGACCCGACGGCGGAGACTCCTCACCGGGTGGTGCCCGCCGGCCCGAGTCCGACGACGATCGCAACGGGTTCGGCGACGGCAACCGCAACCGACGTCGGCGTCGCCGCGGCCGCGACCGCCAGGTGCCGCAGGAGGGGAGCGAGCCGCGCGGCGAGTTCACCGGGGAGCCCGTCGACATCGAAGGGCTGCTCGACCTCCGCGACGAGGGGTACGGGTTCCTGCGCTCGACCGGGTTCCTGCCCGGGAACCAGGATGCCTACGTGTCGGCCTCGCAGGTGCGGCGCTTCGCGCTCCGCAAGGGCGACTACGTGAAGGGTGCGACCCGTCCGCCCGCGAGCAACGAGAAGTACCCGGCGCTCCTGCGTGTCGACGAGATCAACGGCATGACACCCGACGAAGCGCGTGAGCGCCCGCGATTCGAAGACCTCACACCGCTCTTCCCCGACTCGCAGCTGAGCCTCGAGCTGCGCGACGAGCCACTCAACATCACCGGACGGATCATCGACCTCCTGTCACCGATCGGGAAGGGACAACGCGGTCTCGTCGTCTCACCGCCGAAGGCGGGGAAGACGACCATCCTCAAGCAGATCGTCTACGCGATCGAACGGAACAACCCCGAGGTCCACCTCATGGTGCTGCTCGTCGACGAGCGGCCCGAAGAGGTCACCGACATGAAGCGGCACGTGCTCCGCGGCGAGGTCGTCGCCAGCACGTTCGACCGGCCGTCGGAGGAGCACACCGCGGTCGCCGAGCTCACGATCGACCGGGCCAAGCGCCTCGTCGAGATGGGGACCGACGTCGTGATCGTCCTCGACGGCATCACGCGCCTCGCCCGTGCCTACAACCTTGCCACCCCGGCATCGGGCCGGGTGCTGTCCGGTGGTGTCGACTCAACCGCGCTCTACCCGCCGAAGCGGTTCTTCGGCGCGGCGCGCAACATCGAGGAGGGCGGCTCGCTCACGATCATCGCCACCGCGCTGATCGAGACCGGCAGCCGCATGGACGAAGTGATCTTCGAGGAGTTCAAGGGCACCGGGAACATGGAGGTGCGCCTCGACCGGCGGCTGGCCGAGCGCCGGATCTACCCGTCGATCGACGTCGAGCAGTCGAGCACCCGCCACGAGGAGCTCCTCTTCGAGCGCAACCAGCTCCAGCAGGTCTGGAAGCTGCGGCGGGTCCTCAACGCCCTCGAGGGCGGCGCGGGCCTCGAGCTGCTCATCGACAAGCTCCGCACCACCCCCAACAACGACCAGTTCCTCTCCGAGATCGCCAAGAACCCCACCTGATGGTCGAATCCGCTGCGACGGCTCGACCGCTCACCCGCTGACGTTCCGATTCGCGACTCTCCGCCGCCTCAGCTTCTTCTCCTGACCCTTCCCGGCTCGGTGTGGGAATGAGTCGGGGTGGCTGGTCGTTCGGCAGTACGACTCCGTAGACTGGATTGATCATGAAGACTGACGTTCATCCCGAATATGTTGAATGCCGCGTGCACTGCTCCTGCGGCAACGAGTTCCTCACCCGTTCGACGCTGCCCGAGCTGCGCGTGGAGCTCTGCTCCGAGTGCCACCCCTTCTACACGGGCAAGCAGAAGCTGGTCGACACCGGTGGTCGCGTCGAGCGCTTCCAGCGCCGCTACGCCAAGAAGACCCCCGAGAAGAAGACCGCGAAGAAGAAGGTCTGACGCTCGTGTCGCGTCGCCCGGCGCCTCGGTACATGGGTGGCCAGGCCGTCGTCGACGGCGTGATGATGCGCGGGTCGTCGACCTGGGCGGTCGCGGTCCGCAAGCCCGACGGCGACATCGGGGTCGTGGTCCACGACGCCGCGAACTGGTCGGAGAAGTGGTCGCACTGGCCGCTCGCGCGCGGCATCGCCACGTTGGCGGAGTCGCTGTCGCTCGGGTTCAAGGCGTTGACGTGGTCGGCCGAGCAGCAGCTGCCCGAGGAAGACCGCGAGAAGATGGGCAAGGGCACCACCGCCGCGACGATCGGTGTCGCCGTGCTCGTGTTCGCCGGGCTGTTCCTCGTGCTCCCGGCTCTCGCGGCGCGCGGCCTCAACAACTCGCTCTCGATCGGGGGCAGCTTCTGGCTGCACGTTGTCGAGGGCGTGATCCGGCTCGGGTTCTTCATGGCCTACCTGCTGGTGATCGGTCGCCTCCCCGACATCCGACGCGTCTTCCAATACCACGGCGCCGAACACAAGGCGATCGCGGCGTACGAGAACGACGTCGAGGTGACCCCGGAGTCGGCGCAGCGCTTCACCACCGAGCACGTGCGCTGCGGTACGAACTTCCTCCTCACCGTGATGGTCGTGTCGATCGTGGTGTTCTCGTTCTTCGGTCGCCCGTCGTTGCCGCTGCTGATCCTGTCGCGCATCGTGTTGATCCCCGTCGTGGCCGCGATCGCCTACGAGGTGATCCGCTTCGCCGCCGGCCACATGCGCTGGGCGTGGGTGCGGGTCGCGATGAAGCCCGGTCTCGCGTTGCAGCGCCTCACCACACGGGAACCGACGCTCGACCAGCTCGAGGTCGCCATCGTCTCGCTCCGTGCGGTCATGACGAGCGAGCAGCGGGCTGAGGTCGACGCCCGCATCGCGGCCTGATCATCGGCACCCTGATCAGGCGCGCCCCGGTCAGTCGACGGGTACGGGCTCGGCGCCCCAGGCGCTGATCCCGGAGCGCAGCGCGGCGGTCGCCAGCTCGACGAACTCGGTGTCGCGATCGGCGTCGCCGTACTCGAGCCAGTTGAGGACCGCCTCGACCAGGTAGCCGACGATCGTCTGGGCCGCCCACTCGGCCAGGTCGGGCGCGACCCACGGGGCCAGCAGCGCGCGCGACGCGTCGACCGCGTGCTCCCGCAGATCACGCGAGTAGTCGGCGAACTGCGGTTCACGGGCCGCGTGGCGCCAGAGGAGCTGGAAGGCGGCCGGGTCCTCGCGTGCCGCGGCGAGCAGGGCACGTGCACCCACCCCGTCGCCACCGTCGCGGCGGACGCCGAGGAGGAACTCCTCGGCGAGCCGGTCGAACACCCGCTGGAGCACCGCCCGGTACAGCTCCTCCTTCGAGTCGAAGTGCCGGTAGACGATCAACTTGGTGATCCCGGACGCGGCGGCGATGTCTTCCATCGAGGTCGCGGCGTAGCCGGTGCGGGCGAACGCCTGCGCGGCGCCGTGCAGGATCGCGGCGCTGCGTTCGGCCCGGGGGAGAGGCCCGGCCGGGCGGTGGGGGAGCTGCTCGGTTGCGGTTGCCATAGGTATACCGGTGAGTATACCCTACTGGGTATACTCGGTCCAGATCCTGGAGCCGCCGGGCCGACCGACCGACCCACCCAACCGTGACGCGGGGAGAACCCATGAGCAACCTCCAGCTCACCTACTCCGAGATCGAGCTGCTCGAGACCGACGCCACGGTCGAGCCACTCGTGGCCGCGGGTCGCCGCTGCCACGGTGGGTTCGACGTCGATGGCAGGTACCGCTCGCCGCGGACGCGCTTCCGCACCCCGGCGATCGAGGCGTGGCAACGGCACCACCACGAGCAGTTCGGCGGCGCGCTGCTCGACGTACCGCTCGCGACGTGGCCGGCGTCGTACCCGAACGTGGCCCAGGCCAAATTCCTCGTCGGCTCCGGCGTCCCCGGTCCGGTGATCTCCACCCTCACGCGCATCGGGATCGTCGAGGGCTTCGGCGCGATGATCCGCTACGCGAACGTCGACGACCCGCAACGGTTCTTCGACGAGAGCGTCGACGGAACCGCCCTCGCACACCTCGACCGCGGCCTCTTCGAAGCGCACGCGCGCGACGAAGCGGGGTGGGAGGCGGAGTCAGGCCACAACGAGATGTGGTTCGCGGCACGCGACGTCGCGTTCGGCGCCGCTCCGACCGAAGACGAGACCGCGCTGCTGCGCGAGCGCATGGGCATCCCCACCAGCACCGGCGCGGCCGATCCGGCGGCGATGCGGGAGCGGATGATGGCCGCGCGCGTCTTCGAAGACCTCGACCTCGGGCTCGAGATGCTGATCCACCGGATGATCAACATCCTGCTGATCGAGATCTCGGCGTTCCACATCTTCGCCTGGGCCGAAGCCGTGCTCTCCGACACCGAGCTCTTCGAAGGCGACGGTGAGGCGGCGCGGATCGTGTCGTACATCCGCGCCGACGAGACCCCCCACGTCGAGTACCTCAAGACCGTGCTCACCGAGATGCGCGACCGCACCTTCATCGGCGAGTCGGGCAAGCGGTACCCGGGTCGAATGATCGTCGAGAAGCTGTGGGACCGCGCGCTCGACCTGTCGCTCGGCGCGAACCGCGATCAGAACCTCCGGGCCAGCGCCCGCGAGGTCGAACACGCCCTCGCCGGCAACCCGCGTCGCGACGCGTTGCTCGAGGAGTTCCACTCCCTCGGCTCGGTCCGCCCCGACACGAGCATCGCCGATGCCGGGGCGACGGCGTGAAGTTCGGGGTCTTCTACGAGCACCAGCTCCCGCGGCCGTGGAACGACGACTCCGAGTACGTCCTCCTGCAGAACGCGCTCGAGCAGATCGAGCTCGCCGACTCCCTCGGCATCGAGTACGTGTGGGAGGTCGAGCACCACTTCCTCGAGGAGTACAGCCACTCGAGCGCGCCCGAGGTGTTCCTCGCCGCAGCGTCGCAGCGGACGAAGAACATCCGGCTGGGCCACGGGATCGTCCAGACGCCGCCCCCGTTCAACCACCCCGCCCGCGTGGCCGAGCGCGTCTCGATGCTCGACCTCGTGTCGAACGGCCGCGCCGACTTCGGAACGGGTGAGTCGAGCTCGGAGGCCGAGCTCGGCGCGTTCAACATCGACCCGGCCGACAAGCGCGAGATGTGGGAAGAGGGCCTCCGCGTCGCGATCCGCTGCATGACGGAGACGCCGTTCACCGGGCATGCCGGAAAGTTCGTCACCATGCCGCCGCGCAACGTCGTGCCGAAGCCGCGCCAGAAGCCCCACCCGCCGGTGTGGGTCGCGTGCAGCCGTCGCGACACCATCCACCTCGCCGCGCAGAAGGGGATCGGCGCGCTCGCCTTCGCCTTCGTCGATCCCGAGGAAGCCAAGACGTGGGTCGACGACTACTACGGCACCCTGGCGTCGGAAGGCGTTCCGATCGCCGACGCCGTGAACGCGAACATGGCGTGCGTGACCACCTTCATGTGCCACGAAGACGAAGACACCGCGATCGAGCGTGGTCTCGAGGGCGCGAACTTCTTCGGGTACTCACTGGCGCATTACTACGTGTTCGGCCGCCACGAGCCTGGTCGTACCGACGTCTGGGCCGAGTACCGGGCGCGCCGGGCCGAGCAGGGGTACGACCCGGTCGCGGTGCAGGCTGCGGGCGCCAACCAGGACCGGCTCGGCGCCAAGGTCGTCGACCAGGGGATCGCCGGGCTCCGCGGCGCGATCGGCACCCCCGACCAGATCCGCGACTACCTCCTGCGCTACGAGGAGTGCGGGGTGGACCAGGTGATCCTGTGCTCCCAGGCCGGCCACAACCGTCACGAGCACATCATGGAGAGCCTCGAGCTGTTCGGGCGGGCGATCCTCCCGGAGTTCCGCGACCGCGACGAGAAGGCCCAGCGCGACAAGGCCCAACGACTCGAGCCCGTCGTCGAGCAGGTCATGGCGCGCAAGCCCGCCTCCGACCATCCGCCCCTTCCCCCCGCCGGCTACGAGATGCCGGCCATCCCGCGGGCGATCGCCGACCGCATGGACTCCGACGACTTCCATGCCTGGCTCGAGGACTTCGCCGAGAAGTCGGCTGCGGGGACCGGCGACGAGCTCAACAAGCTCATCGGCTGAGGCTCCCGACCCCTCCGCCGTTCGTCGCGCATGGAGCGGTATTCGCTCCGAATGCTACGAACGGCGCGTCGGGTGACCCGTAGCCTGGGTGCATGTTCGAGCGACTGGACGACCTGCAGATCGAGCTCGAGAAGCTCGAGGCGCACCTGTCGGAGATCTACGCGGCCGGTGACCAAGACGCCGCGCGCGATGCCGGGCGCCGTCACGCGGAGCTCAAGCCGATCGTCGAGGCGTACACCGAGTACCGCCAGGCGGAGTCGGATCTCTCCGACGCTCGCGAGCTGCTCGCGAACGAGACCGACGCCGAGATGCGTGAGTACTTCGACGGCGAGATCGCGGCGAAGGAGCACCTGCTCACCGAGCTCGAAACGCAGCTGAACGTGCTGCTCGTGCCCAAGGACCCGAACGACGGTCGCAACGTGATCGTCGAGATCCGCGGGGCAGAGGGGGGCGAGGAGGGCAATCTCTGGGCCGGCGACCTCTTCCGCATGTACGAGCGCTTCGCCGAGCGGCACCGGTGGAAGGTCGAGGTCTTGGAGGCGCAGGCATCGGAGATGGGCGGTTACCGCGACGTGTCGTTCTCCGTGAAGGCGCCCGAAGCGTGGGCGCGGCTCAAGTACGAGGGCGGAGTCCACCGGGTGCAGCGGGTCCCCGCGACCGAGAGCCAGGGTCGGATCCACACGAGCGCGGCCACGGTCGTGGTGCTCCCCGAGGCCGAGGAGGTCGACGTCGAGATCGATCCGAACGACCTCGAGATCGACTACTACCGCTCGAGCGGCCCGGGCGGGCAGTCGGTGAACACGACCGACTCCGCGGTGCGGATCACCCACAAGCCCACGGGGCTCGTCGTGACCTGTCAGGACGAGAAGCGACAGCTGCAGAACAAGGACAAGGCGATGCGGATCCTCCGGGCCCGACTGCTGCGTGCCGAACAGGAGCGTCAGCAGGCCGAGCTGTCGTCGTCGCGCCTCTCCCAGGTGAAGGGCGGCGGCCGCTCCGAGAAGATCCGCACGTACAACTACAAGGAGAGTCGGGTCACCGACCACCGCATCAAGCTCACCGTCCACGCGCTCCCGACCGTGCGCGACGGCGATCTCGACGAGATCGTCGATGCCCTCGCCGCCGCCGAGCACGCGGAGCAGATCGACCCCACGTGAGCGGCAACGGGGCGAGCCATGCTCTGGCGTGAGCTGGTGGATACGGCGACGGCTCGCCTCGTCGTCGCGGGGGTCGAACGTGCCGACGTCGAGGCGCGCTGGATCGTGGAGGAGGCGACGGGGCTCGACGCAGCCGAGCTGGTGGCCGACGCGGACCGACCCGCGACCGGTCGGGGGGTCGTGCGTGTGGCCGAGCTCGTCGACCGTCGGGTCGCGGGCGAACCGCTGCAGTACGTGCTCGGGTCGTGGCCCTTCCGGGAGCTCGACCTGCTGGTCGACCCGCGCGTGCTCATCCCCCGGCCCGAGACCGAAGTGGTCGCGGAGGTCGCGATCGACGAGGTCGTCCGGCGCGGCGCGCGGCGGGGTGCGGCGGAGCCGTGGGCGGCCGCGCACACCGAGTTCGCGGTCGCGGACCTCGGGACCGGCAGCGGCGCAATCGCGCTCGCGCTCGCGGCCGCCCTCCCCGACGCCGAGGTCTGGGCCACCGACGTCAGCGTCGACGCGCTCGCGGTCGCGCGGGCGAACCTCGCCGGCTCCGGGTCGCCGTCCGCGCGCATCCGGCTGGCCGAGGGCTCGTGGTTCGCGGCGTTGCCGGAGGTGCTGCGGGGAACGCTCCGGCTCGTGGTCTCGAACCCGCCGTACATCGCGGAGGGGGAGGTGCCGTCGCTCCCCGACGCGGTGGCCGATTGGGAACCCCGGGGCGCCCTGGTCAGCGGACCGACGGGGCTCGAGGCGATCGATGAGATCGTCGCAGCGGCTCCCGAGTGGCTCCGACCCGACGGCGTCCTCGTCTGCGAGCTCGCACCGCACCAGAGCGGCGAGGCGAGTGAGATCGCCCGCCGTGCCGGCTTCGCCGAGGTCGAGGTGCGGCGTGACCTCGCCGGGCGCGACCGGATGCTCGTGGCCCGCCGGACGGGGTAGGTCGCCCGACTGGGTAGGTTTGCGGCATGTGGAGCGAACGACGATCCATCGACCCCGGTCGGCGCGTCTGCGCCGCGAGCTGAGCGGAGCGATCCGAGATGGCGGAGGAACTCGATGTCGACGCGATGCTGCAGCGGTTCCGCGACCGCGGGGCTGCTGTGAAGGACCGACCGCTGCCGCCGGTCGCCGGTCCGGAGCGCGCCAAGTTCGTCGACCAGGCCCAGCTCGACTTCCAGGACTACGCGATCGTCGGCGACGCCACCTGGGAGTTCACCGACGGCGTGCTCGTGCTCCGAATCGACCTGAACCCCGCCGACTCCTGAACCGCGCCCACCTCAGTGGTGGGAGCCGGGCTCGTCGGGCTGTTCGTTGGCGTCCAGGCGTTGCAGGAAGGCGCGGTCGATCGCCATCCAGAGCGTCTTCGAGAACGGGTACCAGACGACCGGACCGATCACGACGATCGGCATGACGACCACGAGGATCGGCACCACCGGGATCTGCGGAATGGTCGCGGCGAGGAGCGAGACGAACACGAGCGCGAACAGGCCGCCGACGCAGACGATGTTGATCGCGAGAGCACCGGCGAAGTAGCCGGCTTCCCGTTCGAAGTGCAGGCCGCACTGCGGACAGTCGGGCACGAGCGTGAAGTAGCGCCGGAACAGGTGGCCGGTGCCGCAACGGGGGCAGCGGAGTGTGAGGCCCCACCACAGGATGCGCATCCGTGAAGCTGCGACGTGCTCGACCGATTCCGGACCCATGTCGCTCACGTTAACCCGAGGGTTTCGGACTCACGGCTCCAGGACGTTGGTGTCGCCGTCGGTCGAGATCGTCACGCCGCGGCCCTCCCACGCGGTTTCGGTCATCGAGTGCATCGCGTCGCGGTCGCGGGTGGTGGCGAGGACGCGGCGGCCGTCGGGGGTGAGCGCGGCCACGATCGCGTGCCCGGGAGTGCCGTCGCGCTCGAACGCGACCGACGTCGCCTCGAGCGTCGCGGCGCCCGCGTAGCTCCCCGCGACTTCGCGGGCGGGCATGGCGTCGATCCCGGCCTGGAGGGGACCGCGGTCGGCCGCGACGAACGTCTCGGGCGGCCGCGACGAGTACAGACCGACCGAGTGCTTCGTGACGTACCAACCGAGCGCGGTGACGAGACCGATGGAACCGGGATCGTTCCGGCACGCGTCGACCATCGCCGCGATCGAGTGGGTCACGTAGTCGTTGCCGGGGCCACCCGCGTAGGCGAGGCCACCGGTCACCGTGAGCGGACGGGAGTCGCCGTCGGCGGGGCCCGCGAGATCGAGCGCTCGCAGCGCCATCTGCACCGCCGACGGGAAGCACGAGTACAGGTCGAAGCGGGCGATGTCGTCGATCCCGACACCCGCAGCGGCGAGCGCGGCGTTGCCCGCGGCGGCGATCGCAGGCGACTCGGCGAGCGACCACCGTTCGCTGAAGAAGTAGTGGTCGTGCGCGTCGGCCCCGGAGAGCGGGAACACCATGCGGTCGGCGGCGACGCCGGCATCTCGCGCGGCCTCGTAGGAGCACAACACCACGGCCGCGGCCTGGTCGACGTCGATGTTGGCGCACATCCGCTTCGGGTACGGGAACGTGACCATGCGGTTGTCGGGCGTCGGCGTGCGGATCTCGTCGGCGCGGTACGCGGTGCGCGACCACGCGTGCGGGTTGTCGGCGGCGATCGCGGCGAACGCGGCCCAGAGCTCCGAGATCACGACCTGGTGGTCGTCGATCGAGCGGCCGGCGGCGTGGCGGAGGGCGGTCTCGAAAAGGGGGTACACCTGCGTCGGCGCGAGCGCGAGGTGCGCCATCTCGTACTGGCTCGAACCCGGGCGCGGATCACCGACGATTTCCGCACAGGGCGCATCGTCGGCGACCGTCCAGTCGAGTTGCGTCTTGGGTTCGCGCCGGGCCCGCCACCGCGTGTACACGCACTCGGCTCCGCCGATGAGCACGACGTTCGCGTCGCCGGCGACGATCGACGGTGCGAGCGTGTTGACGAGCAGCTGGGGTGAGTTGCCACCGACCGTCGTGAGGACGGTGCGCTTCGGGTCGATGCCCATCCGCCGGCCGAGGAGCGCGCCCGGGTCGGGGTAGCGCCAACTGATCATGTCGGCGATCGCGATCGTGTCGACCGCGAGGCCGCGCGACGCGCCCGCATCGGCGATCGCGTCGCCCACGGCGCGTCGGAGCAGCTCGATGGGTTCGGTGGCGTCGTCGAGGTCGGCGGGTCGCTGCGACGCCTGGCCGACCCCGACGATCACGGGGGTGCGGGGCTCGATCATCGGAGCAGCGTAGGCGGGCCCTCGGAGCCCTCGTCAGGCGCCGGTGGCTCCGGCCACGTCGGCGCGGCGGGCACCGCGGTGTCGGGGCACACGCCCCGGTACCGGCAGCTGCCGCACACGTCGACGTCGTGCACGCCCGCGAACCCGACGTCGGCGCGCACCGACTCGACGAAGCTTCGGAGCTCCTCCTCGACGTCGGCGATCTCCTCGGGTTCGGGCTCGTACGGATCGGGGTCGTCGCCGACCTCGCTGGCGAGGTGCTCGTAGCGGACGCGGATGCGGAGTCCGTCTCGGGCCGCAAGCGGCGCCGCGAGCCACGCCTGCAGTCGTGCGCGCGCGTCGTCGCCGACGCGCTCGAGCCGCACCGCACCGGTCTTGTAGTCGCGGATGTCGAGCAGACCGTCGTGGACCCACACCGCGTCGAGGCGTCCGGTGGCCATGAACATGGGCGCGGGCGCGCGGTGGAAGCGGGCGAGCTCGAGCTCGTGCCACGAGGCCTCGGTGGGGGAGGGGCAGCGCAGGGCGTGCCGGGCGATGAAGCCTGCGATCGGACCCGGCCCGTCGAAGCCGTGCGCCGACAGCAGGTCGTCCACGAAGGTGTCGTCGTGACAGGAACCGCGGTCGTGCACCATGCGGAGGAGCGCGTGGACGAGGTTGCCGACGTCGGACGGTGGTCCGGGGTTGCTCTCGGGCAGGCCGAGCAGGTCGCGGTTCCGGTACTCGCGCGGACAGCGGTGCCACCGCTCGATCGCGCTCGCGCTGATCGGAACGATGTCGGGGAGGAGGCGTTCTTTCATGAGGCTTCGCAGGTCTTCATGAGGCTTCGCAGGTCTTCTTGAGGCTTCGCAGGTCTTCATGAGGCTTCGCAGGCTCTCATCGCGACGGGTGCGCGCCGCAGCCCGCGATGAACGGGCACCAGCCACACTCGATCCCGGCGGCCGCGCGCGGCTCCGAGGTCCGGGCGCGGATCAACTCGACCCGCTCGGCGAGCCACTCGTCGAGCGCGGGCAGTTCGTCGTCGACCTCGACGCGCTGTTCCACCAGCTCGCCGCGCACCAGGTCGGCCACGACCAGACGCAGCGGTGCTCCCGCCAGCCACGTCGCGAGCCGCAGGACCGCGAACCGGATCGGCGCCGACACGAGGGGCTCAGCGGGAACGGGTCCCTCGCCGAGTCGGAGGATCCGCAGTTCCCGTTCGCCCGACTCGTGCTCGACCGGGAGACCCGCCGGGCCGACCAGCCGGATCCCGAGCGCGTGGAGAGGGGTCTCGAACTCGACGTCGACGCTGCGCACGGCGTCGTCGGCGAAGAGCTTCACGTACCACCGGGCCGCGAGCTCGTAGACCCGCTGCTGCTCGGGGAGGAGGTCCGTCGCCGGGTGGAAGTGTCCGGCGGTCGGCGGGCCGGCGTCGACATGGCTGAGGCGGGCGTCGTCGATCAACTGGTTCGCGACCCGGAACCGGGAATCCGCCCGCCGGTTGCCCCGCGCACCCTGGTGCTCGCGGTCGAGCCGGCGGGTGCACATCGTGTCGGCGTTGCGCAGCAGCGCGCCGGTCACTCGAGGAAGGGTATCGGTGTCGTCCGCGGGCATGGCCTCAGGGTATTCGTACCGACGGGGCCTC
>JBBQMI010000009.1:0-12777 GCA_038328825.1 Acidimicrobiia bacterium
CGGTTCGCCGACACTTGCACGGGCCGCGGCAACCCACGACGAGTCGGTGCCGGTTGCGGTCGCCGACGCAGCGTGCCTACCAGCGGCCGACGGCGTCGCCGACCTGGTCGTCGCGTTCATGTCGCTGCAGGACATCGACGATCTCGACGGCGCGTTCGGCGAAGCGGCGAGGGTGCTGGTTCCCGGTGGCCGCTTGTGCGCCGCGATCGTGCATCCGATCAACTCCGCTGGATCCTTCGAGGGAGATCGGGACGATGCGGGCCGACCCTTCGTCATGCGGGACTCGTACTTCGAGGAACGGATCTACACCGAGGTCATGGAGCGTGACGGACTCGCCATGACGTTCGTAAGCCGCCACCGTTCCCTTGCTGACTTCGTACGACCGCTCGAGGATCACGGTTTCCTCATCGAAGGCGTCCGGGAGGTCCCGGGTGGTGATCGGGACCAGGCATGGAAGCGGGAACCGATGTTCCTCCATCTCCGGGCGCGCCGCCCGTAGCCCCACCGCCGCATCCCGGGTCAGGTCGGCGCGTCGAGGCCGTAGACGATGAGGTCGGTGCCGCGTTCAGGGTGGACCGCGTTGCGCTCGAAGGTCATGCCGAGCTTCTCCATCACGTGCCACGACCGCCGATTCTCGATCCTCGTGATGCTGATCATGTGGTCGAGCGCGAGCGCGTCGAACGCGACGTCGACCGCGGCGCGTGCACCTTCGGTCGCGTAACCGTCACCCCAGGCCGCGTGCGCGAGCCGCCAGCCGACCTCGACCGCGGGGAGCAGCTCCGGAGCGAACCGGGGGATGGCCAGCCCGACGAAGCCGAGACAGGTGTCGTCGGGCGGCACGGTCACGCACCACAGTCCGAACCCGTGCTCCGACCAGTGCTCCGTGAAGGCGGTGATCTGCGCCGCGCTCTGATGCCGGTCCATGGGGTCGTGCAGCCACTCCATCACGACCGGATCCGCGCACAGGGCCGCGTACGCGTCGAGATCGTCGTGGCGGAACTGCCGCAACCGCAGCCGTTCCGTCTCCAGGACCGCCGGCGCGACGGGTGTGACGGTCACGGAAGGTCGGTGCCGCCGGCTCGGGTCACGAACGTGTCGAAGATCTGCTGGTGGGCGGGATCGGTCGGGGCGGTGTCCTCGGGGTGCCACTGCACGCTGATCACCTCGGGATGGCCGTCGACCTCGACCGCTTCGACGAGGCCGTCGGGCGCGCGGGCGACAACGTGCAGTCCGTCGGCGAGCCGGTCGATCACCTGGTGGTGGTGGTGCGAGCAGATCGACCGCTCGACACCCATGATCCCGGCGAGTCGCGAGTCGGGTTCGATGATCACCTCGTGGAGCTCGGCACCGCTCTCGACGCCCGGGCGTCCGTGACCCGGGAACCGGTCGCTCATGTGCTGGTCGAGGTTCCCGCCGAGCGCGACGTTGAGCACCTGATGGCCACGACAGATCGCGAGCATCGGGAGTGAGAGCGCGAGCGCGGCCCGCACGAGCGCGAGCTCGAAGTCGTCGCGCACGCGCACGACGCCGTAGACCGAGTCGAGCCGGTCCTGGCCGTAGACGTCGGGGTCGACGTCGGGGCCACCGATCAGGAGCAGTCCGTCGAAGTGGCGGAGCAGGTCGGTCGCCTCGGCCGGGGTGACCTCCGTCGGCATCAGGATCGCCTCCTGGCCACCGCCCCGTCGGAGTGCCTCGAGGTAGGGCGTCGGCAGCGCGACCGCGGAGTCGACCCACTTCGTGACGCGCTTCGGCGGGAGCAGATACGCCGACGTGGCGATGAGCGGACGGGTCATGGCTTCGACGACGTCCTAGAACTGCACGAAGTTGCGTCGGAGCTCCCAGTCGGTGACCGCCCGGTTGAACGACGCCCACTCCTGCTTCGCGGTGTTCACGAGGTGCGCGTGCACGGCCGGGCCGAACGCGGCGTCGGCGACCGCGCTGCGTTCGAATTCAGTGATGGCGTCGACGAGCGTCCACGGGACGTGCGGGATGTCGGTCGCCTCGTACGCGTTGCCCCCGAGGATCGGCGGTGGTTCGATGCCCTGCTCGATCCCGTGGAGTCCGGCGGCGATCGTGGCCGCGAACGCGAGGTAGATGTTGGCGTCGGCGCCCGGGATACGCGACTCGATCCGGAATCCCTGGCCGTGGCCCACGAGGCGGAACCCGCAGGTGCGGTTGTCCTTGCCCCAGGCGAGCGCGGTCGGTGCCCACGACTCCGGCTGGTAGCGCTTGTACGAGTTCACCGTGGGGGCGAACATCCACGCGAGCTCGCGTCCGGTGGCGACGAGGCCGCCGAGCCAGCCACGGAACGGCACCGAGAGGTGGTCGGGCGCGTCGTCGTCCCACATGACGCTCGTCGAACCGTCGGCGTCCCAGAGGCTGGAGTGGATGTGGCACGACGACCCCACCTCGTCCATCGAGTACTTCGCCATGAACGTGAGCGAACGGCCGTTGAGCGCGGCGATCTCCTTCGCCGCGTTCTTGTAGATCACGTGCCGGTCGGCCATCGTCAGCGCGTCGGCGTACCGGAGGTTGATCTCGTGCTGGCCCTTGCCGGCCTCGCCCTTCGAGAACTCGACCGGGATGCCGGCCGCATCGATGCCGTTACGGATCTGACGGATCAGGTATTCGTCACGTGTCGTCTGGAACACGTGGTAGTCCTCGATCACCGACGAGTGCGGCGTGAGGCCGCTGAACTCGAGCGCTTCGGCCTCCTCGTACGACTCGCGGAACAGGAAGAACTCGAGCTCGGATCCGCACTTCACCGTGTAGCCCAGCTCAGCGGCCCGCTCGAGCTGACGCTGCAGGATCCGTCGGGGCGAGACCTCGACCGGCTCGCCGCTCGTGTCGTCGAACAGGTCGCACAGCACGAGCGCGGTCTTCTCGAGCCAAGGGATCACCCGCATCGTCGCCCAGTCGGGGACGCACCGGAAGTCTCCGTAGCCGGTCGACCAGTTCGCGAACTCGTAGCCCGGGAGGGGAGTCATGTCGACGTCGACGGCGAGGAGGTAGACACACGCTTCGATCGCGCCACCGCGGTCGAGGACCTCCTCACAGAAGAAGTGACCGGTGACGCGCTTGCCGATCAGGCGGCCCTGGAGGTCGGTGAAGCAGACGAGGACGGTGTCGATGTCGCCGTCGTCGACCATCTTCGTGAGCGTCTTCTGGTCGAGCATGCCCGTGAGCATCGCGGTCCTCCTCGGAGTCGCTCAGGGTACCGGTCGACTACTCGGGGGTGACGTACGCGGCGGTGATGCCGCCGTCGACCACGAGCTGCGAACCGGTCATGAACGACGCGTCGTCGGACGCGAGGAACAATGCGGCCTTGGCGAGCTCCTCGGCGCGGCCGAGCCGGCCCATCGGGATGTGGACGAGGCGGCGCTCGCGCCGCGCCGGATCCGACATCAGCTCGGCGAGCAACGCGGTCCCGATCGGTCCGGGACACAACGCGTTCGCTCGGATGCCCTGGCGCGCGTACTCGACCGCGATCTCACGCGTCATCGAGAGCACACCGCCCTTGCTCGCGGTGTACGCGATCTGCGCCGTCGCGGCGCCCATGAGCGCCACGAACGACGCGACGTTGATGATGGAACCGCCACCGGACTCGAGCATCGCGGGAATGCCGTACTTGCAGCCGAGCCAGACACCCTTGAGGTTGACGTCCATGACCGTGTCCCAGGTCGATTCGGGTGTCTCGGTGGCGCCACCGTCGTCGGCGGGGAAGATGCCCGCGTTGTTGTAGAGCACGTGCAGCCCGCCGAACGCCTCGACGGTGGTGGCCACCATCGCGGCCACCTCCGTGGCGTCGGACACGTCGACCGGGACGAACACCGCGTTCCCGCCGCCGGCCTCGATCGCGGCGACGGCCTCCTCTCCGTCGGCGCGGACGCGGTCGGCGACCGCGACGCTCGCACCCTCGGCGGCGAACAGCTCCGCGGCCACGCGGCCCATGCCCTTGCCCGCGCCCGTGATGAGCGCGACCTTCCCGTCGAGTCGACCCACTGCACTCTCCTGTTAGTTTCGACAGAACCTATCGGGGAACCCACAGGGGAGATCAGGTGAAGGTCTCGGTCACGATCTCGGGCCTGAGCCGGCTGTTCGGCAACGATCTCGCCTCGGTCGTCGACGTCGCCCGCGTGGCCGACGACGCCGGTATCGACCAGATCGTGATGCCCGACCATCTCGCGATGGGCACCCGGACCGACCGGTACCCCTTCGGGAAGTTCCCGTACCCGCCCGACGAACCATGGCTCGAACCGCTCACGGTGCTCGCAGCCATGGCCTCGGCCACCCGACGGGTCCGACTCGCCACGGGTGTGCTGATCGGACCGCTGCGCCCGGCGCTGCTCGTGGCCCGCACCGTGGCGACGATCGACGTGCTCTCGCACGGCCGCGTCGACCTCGGGATCGGCACCGGATGGCAACGCGAGGAGTTCATCGATCGCGGCTTGCCGTTCGCGGGTCGGGGCGAGCGCATGGACGACATGGTTCGGGCCTGCCGCGCGATGTGGGAGCAGGACCCGCCCGTCTCGTTCTCGTCCGACAGCGTCGAGTTCTCGGAGCTGTGGACCAACCCTCGCCCGGTGCAGAAGCGGATCCCGGTCTGGTACGGGGGCGGGCCCACCGACGCGACCGCGCGGCGGATCGTGGAGCTCGGCGACGGCTGGCTCCCGCTCGGTGTCCGCGACGACCAGCTCGGTCGCTTCGTGCACCGGCTGCGGGCCGACTTCGAGCAGCACGGCCGCGACCCCGCGACGCTGGGTGTGCGGTCGACCATCCGCGTGAAGACCGACGACGCGGGCAAGGCCGACATCCGGGCCACGCTCGCGTCGAGCCACCACCTCGCGGCCCTGGGGATCACCGGGATCTCGGTGGCCCTCGGCGGGTTCATCCGGACGCGCGCCGACATCGGGGCATTCCTGCGCGACCTGGCGATGGCCCGAGCGTGACAGTTGTCTAACCTGGCGCCATGACGACCATTGAGATCCCCCGTGCCCTCCACCGTGGTGAATCCGACCTGCCGTTCGTCGCCCTCGGCGACGGCACCCACCTCCAGCTCCTCCAGGTCGACGTGGAGGCGGGGCTGTGGGTGATCCGCACCAAGTTCGAGCCGGGCGTCACGGTCCCGACCCACAGGCACACCGGTCAGGTGTTCGCGTTCACGCTCGCTGGCAGCTGGAAGTACCTCGAGTACCCCGAGGTGAACCGTGCCGGCTCCTACCTCTACGAGCCGGCCGGATCGATCCACACGCTCACGGTTCCCGGCGACCAGACCGAACTCACCGACGTGTGGTTCGCGATCTACGGCGCGAACCTCAACCTCGATGCCGACGGCAACGTCGAAACCGTGATCGACGCCGGACTCGTGCGCGACACCTACTTCGCGCTCTGCGAGGCCGAGGGCCACCCGCGCCCCGACGTGATCGGAGCGTGACCGGAGACCCCATCGAGTACTCGGAAGCGGCGCCTGCGGCCTACTAGTCTCCGCCGCCATGGACGACGCCCGTGACGCGCCCGCGACGGACGGAGCCGCGAGCGCGTCGGGCGTCTCCGAACCGACTCCCGAGGAAGAGGCGGCGCAGGCCGAAGACTTCCTCGCCGAGCAGAAGCACCTCCGCCTCGGCAAGCTCGACGCGATGCGCGCCGCGGGGGTCGAACCGTATCCGGTGCGGTTCGACCGCACGACGACGGCCGGCGCGATCCACGCGGCGCACGCCGACCTCGAGGCCGGGACCGAGACCGACGAGAAGGTGTCGATCGCCGGTCGGCTGATGCTCATGCGCAAGCAGGGCAAGCTGAGCTTCGCGACGCTCCAGGACCGCGACGGGCCGATCCAGCTGTTCGTGAGCACCGACGTGATCGGCGAGGCCGGACACCACGCCTTCGATCAGCTCGACCGGGGCGACTGGATCGGTGTCGAGGGCACGGTCATGACGACGCGCCGGGGCGAGCTGTCGGTGAAGGTCGCGACGTTCCAGCTGCTGTCGAAGTCGATCCGGCCGTTGCCCGACAAGTGGCACGGCCTCACCGACACCGACACGCGGTACCGGCAGCGCTACGTCGACCTCGTGATGAACGAGAACGCTCGCCGGATCGCGCGGGTCCGCATCCAGACGCTCTCGCGGGTGCGCCGCTACCTCGAGGCGCAGGGCTTCGACGAGGTCGAGGGGCCGGTGCTCCAGAGCACCCAGGGTGGGGCGACCGCACGGCCGTTCATCACCCACCACAACGCGCTCGACAGCGACATGTACCTCCGCATCGCGCTCGAGCTGCACCTGAAGCGGCTCATCGTCGGCGGTCTCGACCGGGTGTTCGAGATCGGCCGGGTCTTCCGCAACGAAGGCGTCGACACCACCCACAACCCCGAGTTCACGATGCTCGAGGCGTACCAGGCGTTCGGCGACTATCACGACATGATGGACCTCACCGAGGGGATCGTCGTCGAGGCCGCGCGCGGCGTACTGCCCGAGATGAAGGTCACGTACCAGGGCGTCGAGATCGATCTGAACCCACCTTTCAAGCGGGCCACGATGGTCGGTCTCATCGAGGAACACGTCGGAGTCCGGATCGACCCTGCGATGCCCGTCGAGGAAGCCCGGGAGGTGCTCGACGGGCTCGGCATCGCGTACGAAGCCGACTGGGGGAGCGGCAAGCTCACCAACGCAACGTACGACGCGCTCGTCGAGGAACGGATCGTCCAACCGACCTTCGTGCTCGACTACCCCCGCGAGATCTCCCCGCTCGCGCGCGCCCATCGCGACGACCCGACACTCGTCGAGCGCTTCGAACTGGTCGTCGCCGGTCATGAGGTGGCGAACGCGTACAGCGAGCTCAACGATCCCGTGGACCAGCTCCAGAGGTTCGAGGCCGAAGCCGCGGCCAAAGCACACGGTGACGCGGAAGCCGGCGACGTCGACCTCGATTACGTGCGGGCGCTCGAGTACGGCATGCCGCCCACCGGCGGGCTCGGCATCGGGATCGATCGCCTCGTCATGCTGCTCAGCGGTACGCCGAGCATCCGCGAGGTGATCCTCTTCCCCACCTTGCGGCCCGAGCCGGGGATGGGTGGACTCGGCGAGACCGACGGCGCCGACGGAGAAGTCGCCCCCGAGGCCGATGGGACAGCCGCACACGAGGGCGGGTTCGTCGTACCGGAGGCCGTCGCGACCGTCAGCGCGCTCCAGGCTGCGCCACCGCCGCCGCCTCGCCCGTCACGTGGGCCGGTCCGCAGCATCGCGTGGCTCACCGCGGTCGGGGGGATCCTCGAGATCGCGACGCGGCTCCCGTTCTTCCGCGAACGGTTCCTGCTCTGGGACACCGCCCTCGCGCCGCAGTGGGCTCGCGTCGCCGGGCACGTCGGCGGCGTGCTCGTCGGGGTCGTCCTCCTCTTCCTCGCGAGCCAGCTCGCTCGTCGCAAGCACCGCGCTTGGCAGCTCGCGACGATCCTCTTCGGGATCACTCTGTTCTTCGACCTCCTCAAGGCCCATCCTGCGGCTGCCGCCTACTCGGCGGTCACCCTCGGTCTGCTGATCGCGTTCCGTCGGCGCTTCACCGCCCCGTCGGACCCTCCCTCCGCGTTGCGACTGGTGTGGATCGCGCCCGTGTACGTCGCCATCGTGTTCTCGTTCGGGTTCCTCTCGCTGCTGATCGAGCGCGACCGCGATCGGATCACTCCGGCGCTCACGTTCGTCGGGGCGTTCGAGACGGTCGTGAAGGGGCTCATCGGCTTCGGTGGTCCGTACACCTTCGAGAGCGAGCTCTTCGGCGACTTCTTCGGGGCCGCGATGCTCGGCCTCGGCGTGCTCGGGGTGGCGGGCTTCCTCTGGCTGGTCCTCCGTCCCCTCGCCTCCCGCGCTCCGAGACGCGAGGACGACTGGCGGCGGGCCGAGCGGCTCGTGCGCACCTACGGCTGGGACACGCTCGCCCACTTCGCGCTCCGTGACGACAAGAGCTTCTTCTTCAGCTCCGACGGCGAGGCGATGATCGCCTACACCTACATGTCCGGTTACGGGCTCGCCGCCGGAGATCCGATCGGCCGCCCGGAGTCGATCCCGCTCGTGGTCGACGAGTTCCTCGAATTCTGCGACGGCCGGGCGTGGCGGCCGGCGTTCCTCAGTGTTCGCGAGTCCGATCTCGCGCTGTACTCGTCGCGAGGGCTGCGCAGCCTCTACCTGGGTGACGAGGCGATCATCCACTGTGACCGTTTCGATCTCGACGCCCCCGGGCTGAAAGGCGTGCGCCAGGCGGCACGGCGCGTCGGCCGGGACTACACCTTCCGACTGATGAGCGAGGCGAGCGCACCACCCGAGCTGGTCGCCGAGCTCAATCGGATCAGCGAGCGCTGGCGAGGGAAGGCTCCGGAGCGGGGCTTCACGATGTCGCTCAGCCAGGACCTGACCGGCGAGAACCCCGAGTTCCTCATCTGCGTCGCGGTCGACCAGCACGGGCAGCCGGGCGGCTTCCTGCGGATCGTCCCGGCGTACGGAAGCGACTTCGGGTACACGCTCGATCTCATGCGCCGCCGCCCCGACGCCCCCAACGGCATGACCGAGTTCCTCGTCGCCAACACGGCCCGCGCGTTGCGGGCGCGGGGCGTCGACCGGCTGTCGATGAACTTCGCGGTCTGGGGTCGACTGCTCGACGCCGACGTGCAGCACTCGCCGCTCCAACACTTCGAGGCATGGTGGATCCGGCGGCTCAACCCCTTCTTCCAGCTCGAGTCCCTGCGGTCGTTCAGTCAGAAGTTCGATCCCGAGTGGCTCCCGAGGTGCATCGTGTATCCCGAGCCCTCCGACCTCCCGCGCGTCGGCCTCCTCTACGCGGGAGTCGAAGGCTTCCTCGCGCTTCCGGTTCTCGGTCAACTCCTGGTCCCGAAACCGGTGGGCGGCGTTCTCGCGCCCGACGACGCGACGACCGTCGCGGAGGCGGATTCGCAGGTGGCGTGAGACCACGAGGCGATCGCGCCCGGGTCATCGACGCACGTTACGCTTCGCCCGCTTGCCGGCCGACATCTCCATCGTGGGTTTGCCGGTCCTCGTCGTACTCGCGGTGTTCACGCTCGCCGCGATCGTCGCCGCGGTGTGGCAACGTCACCGCCTTCGCTGGTGGGGCGAGATCCTCATCGGCGTCTTGATCGTCGTGCTCCTCGCGGCGAACGTCGGTGGCTGGGTGAACCGGCATTTCGACTACTACCCGACGCTCGACGACCTCCTCGGTCGTCGCGCCGCCGACCAGGCTTCGGTCGGCTCGCTCGACACGTCGAAGGTGCCCGCCACCGGAAAGGTGGTCGAGCTCCGCATCCCGGGCCCGGCATCCGGGTTCCATGCCCGAACAGCCCAGGTGTATCTACCGCCCGCGTGGTTCGGGCGACCCCGTCCGAAGCTGCCGGTGATCGTCCTGCTTCCCGGCGTGCCGAGCCAGACCGACGACTGGACCCGATCCGGCTTCGCCGACGTCACGTCCGACGCGTTCGCGAAGCTGCACGGGGGCAAGACTCCGATCGTGGTCATGGCGGACGAGAACGGGAGCATCACCGGCGACACCGAATGTGTCGGAACCGACGTCGGCGACGTCGAGAAGTACCTGACGGTCGACGTACCGGCGTTCGTCGAGCGGCGGTTCCATGCTGCGACGACTCCACAGCGGTGGGCGATAGCAGGTCTGTCGGAGGGCGGCATGTGCGCGTTGATGATCTCGCTGCGCAATCCCGACGTCTACCGGACCTTCGCCGACTACAGCGGCCTGGTCGGTCCTCGCTCCGGTGACACGAATGCCGTCGGATCGACGGTCGCCGACCTCTTCGGGGGTCGGAAGGCCGAGTTCGACGCGCACGACCCGAGCACGTTGCTGCGCGAGCAGCGGTTCCCCGGGCTCGGGGGCTGGTTCCAGGTGGGGAGCGCCGACTCGGCACCGCTCGCCGCCCAACAGCAGCTCGTTCCCCTCGCGCGCGCCACGGGAATCGACACCTGTGCGGTGACGACCCCCGGCGGCGAGCACACGTTCCGACTTTGGGCGCAGGCCTTCCGCGACTCCTTGCCGTGGATGGCCGGCCGGCTCGGCGTCACCGAGCCGGTCGCGTGCCCCCAATCGTAGAGGTTACGGGCAGGTCCGTGGCGCGAGGGGCGTGATCGGGAGCCAGTTGCGTTCGAGCGCCTGCACCGACTGGCTCGTCGGGAACGTGTTGATCCCGGAGCCGTCGTTCGGGCTGGCGAACCGGCCGGTGGGAAGCTGAACGTACCGGAGCCAGTTCAGTGGGTCGGGATAGGGATGCGCGGCCAGCCCCGGCGCGACCGTGTTCCGCCAGCACGGCGTCTGCACGTCGAAGCCGGCCGCCGTGATCGCGAGGACGGCGGTCGACGTGGAGTTCGGGTCGTCTTTGGTGAACGACTGCCACGCGCCGGTGGTCCGTTGCTGGTTCGCGAGGAACGCGAGCCCCTGGTTCAGATCGGCGTCGGTCGCCGGGACACCTGCCGCGACGAGAGCTTCGATGGCGGCCGCCGTCGTGTCGATGTCGAGATCGGTACCGGTGGGAGTGGCGCTGTAGTTCCAGCCGCCGTTGGCCTGCTGCGCAGCCTTGATGTACGCGACTGTCGCGGCCGGAACCGTCGATCCGGCCGCCTTCTTCGCGACTGCGGCGGAGAGAGTCGCGCCGAACAGGCCGTAGGAGCCGTTCGGCAACAAGCCTGCGTCCACGGTGGCGACGAGGTTCTTGGCTCCGTCGCCGTCGGGATCGAACGCTGTGCTCGAGAGGCCGAGCGGAACGGTGACCAATGCGATCAGCTTCGCGGCCTGGCCGGCGTCGACGGCACCGCCGCCGGTACGGTCGGCGAAGTCGTCGAGCGCGTGCAGCGGTGTGTGGCCGTTCTTCACGATGGCCAGCACAGCGGTGCGGGCCTGGGTCTTGTTCCACGCGTATGCAGTCTGGGCCGCGCTGGCGATCGCCAACACCGAGTCGGGGGTCTCGAAGCCGGGGAACCCAGCGACCTCGAAGCCGCCGTCGGTCTGCTGCTGGGTCTTCAACCAGGTGACGCCGTTGTCGGCACTGGCTTCCACGGGCGCGTTGCCGAAGCCCGAGAAGCGACACGCGCTCAGGGCGACGACGAGACAGAGCGCGCCGAGAACGACGCGCGACGAGCGATGACGCATCATGTGACTTCCTCCGTGAGCCCCGGTCCTCGAGAGCTCGGTAGTGGCCGCAGCGCGGCACTGTCTGAGCGCCGGGCGGGCCCCAGCGGATCGAGGAGGGTGATCTGGCTCACGCGTCGGGCGCCGGTCGAGACGAACGGCTCTCGGTTGCGTTCACAGTTGCGGGTCAGCGCCGGGATTGCACCGGACTTCCCCCTCCTCGAACGGGCGCCAAGCTAGCAGGGACGACTGTCGGGCACCGGGGCCGACCCGGAAGGAATCGGTTCGTGTGCCAACGTTGGGGATGGGTCCCTCGATCATGCGCCGACACCCGCGCGGGCGTGCCGTTGCCGCGCTCCTCGTGGTCGTTGCGGTCGCGAGCGGGCTCCTCGTGTCGTGCTCGTCGAGCGGCGGCAATGCGGGGAGCGTCACCGGGAGCCTGGGCACGCGACGGACCACGACGTCGACCACGATTGCTCCCGATCCGGGTGCGCCGGCCGCGGTGCCGATCCGGTGGTCGTCGTGCGACGACGGCAAGGCCGACTGCGGTCTGCTCGCGGTGCCGCTCGTCGGGACCAGCGACCGCGCGCCGGCCGACGCCAGGACGATCGATCTCGCGCTCTACCGCGTACCCGCTCGCGATCCAGGGGCGAAGATCGGATCGCTCCTCGTGAACCCCGGGGGTCCCGGTGCGTCGGGCATCGATCTGGCCCGGGCCGCGACGAGCTTCCTCCCCGACGCGGTGCTCGACCGCTTCGACGTGATCGGCTGGGATCCGCGTGGTGTGGGTGCGAGCTCGCCGATCGACTGCGGCGCGCGACTCGACTACCTCTTCTCCGGTGACACCTCACCCGACGACGCGGCGGAGTGGTCGGCACTCGATGGCGTGAGCCAGCGCTTCGCGAAGGACTGCGGCGCGCGGACCGACGCCGAGCTGCTGGCCCACATCTCGACGATCGAGACGGTGCGTGACATGGAGCGGATCCGTCGTTCGCTCGGCGAGGACCAGATCAGCTACCTCGGCTTCTCCTACGGCACGGTGCTCGGCGCGCTCTACGCCACGCTGTACCCCGAACGCGTGCGGGCGATGGTGCTCGACGGCGCGGTCGATCCGACGTTGTCGGCGATGGAGTCGGCGACGCAGCAGGCCGAAGGACTCGAACGCGGCCTCGAGGAGTTCTTCGCCGACTGCTCACGCGACGACAACTGCCCGATCCACGACGACCCGTCGGGCACGTACACCGACGTCATGGCGAGCATCGAGGCCGCCCCGATGCGTGTGCGCGAGAGTGGAGGGGACCGGCTGCTCACTCCGGGTCAGGCCGACGTCGCGGTGGCGGCGGCGCTCTACAGCCAGAGCTCGTGGTCGGATCTGCAACGCGCGCTGGCGAGCGCGCACGACGGGAACGGCCGCGAGATGCTCGACCTCTTCGACGGGTACATGACCCGCGACTCCAACGGCACGTACGACAATGAGTGGCCCGCGTTCCTCGCGATCTCCTGTCTCGACGGGCCGAGCCTCGGAGGCCCGAACGTGTACCCGACGGCCCAGGCCGCGGCCGCGGCGCGCGCACCCCGGTTCGGTGCGGCCAACATCGGTCTCGGCCTGCCGTGCGCCTACTGGTCGGTCCCGACGGCGGCGCCCATCCCGTC
>JBBQMI010000010.1:0-12426 GCA_038328825.1 Acidimicrobiia bacterium
CGTCTCGACCCGCGCCTGCTCGGACGCTTCCATTCTCGTCACGCCCCAGCGTCCGGAGAAGGGTGCCTCCACCCCGAGGGGGCGGGGGGTCATCCCCCCGAAGCGGAGCAGACGGCTCAGCTCGGCCTCCTCCGCACCTTCTCGCTCACCGGCGCGGATGTCGAGATGGACGCGGTTCTTCGCGGTCTTCCACGGGTGGCTCCTCCTTCGTCGGGTTCACTCGGTGGACGCATCGGTCGCCGACGGTGGGCCGTAGACGCGGCGCAAGCCTTCGGCGAGACGGGCGAGGGCTTCGCGGACCTCGGGCGGATCGACGATCTCGAGGTCGCCGCCGAACTTCGCCATCTCACCCGCGACGGACTCGGCCGTGTGGCCGCGCACCTCGATCGCGACCTGGCCGTGTTCGTCGGTCGGGCCGATCCGCACCTGCGTCCCCAGCGCGACCCGCAGCCACCGGGCCGCGTCGGGCGACGCGGTGCCCCGGGCCCGCACCGGCAGTCGGATCTCGTCGACTTCGTCGGAGATGAGCCGCCAGGCCTCGACCAGGTCGAAGCCTTCGGGGCGCACGACCCGATCACCGGTCGGCTCCACGGCCGAGATCCGGTCGACGCGGAACGTGCGTTGACCCTTGTCGGTGTCGGCCACGAGGTACCACGTGGGGCCCTTGCTCGCGAGGCCGAGCGGGTGCACGACGCGTGTGGTGGTCGCAGCGTCGCGCGCGACGTAGCCCAGCCGGACCTGGTGGCCCTCGACGATCGCCTGCTGGACCGATTCGAGGTGCGGCGGGGGCGGGCGTTCGGTGCGGGTGCCGCCCCAACCCGACGGGTCGACCACGATCGCGGTGGTTGCGGCCTCGGCGGACTCGCGGAACGGCTCGGGGAGCGCGCTCACGAGCTTGCGGAGCGCCGCCTTCACCTGCGGGGTCGCCGTCGACGCCGGGCCCGCGACGAGGAACAGCGCACGCGTCTCCGCCGAGGTGAGGCCGCTGAGGTCCGTGCGTGCGCCACCGACGAGCTGCCAACCCCCGTTGCGACCCTGCCGGGGGTACACCGGCACGCCGGCCGTCCCGAGCGCCTCGAGGTCGCGACGGGCGGTCCGCTCCGACACTTCGAGCTCGGCCGCGACCTCGGCCGCGGTCACCCGACCCCGGGCCTGGAGCAGGAGGAGGACGGCCAGGAGCCGGTCGGCGCGCACCCGGCGATCCTGACACCCGAACCGGCCACCTCCTGACCGGTTCACGCCGACATTTCCTTTCCGGGTTCGTTGCGTTGTGGTCACATGGCACCGGCTCCGTCACGAACCCGGCGGTGGTGGGGCCACGCACCCGGCGGTGGTGAGGTCATCTCGGCAGGGTGGCAGCTCCGAACAGGCCTCGACGGAGGGAACGTCTCGGAAACGGCCAGGTCTCGAGCATGAACGGAACCATCCAGGTGCACGGCGGACCGACACCCCACCTCGAACCCCCGACCATCTCGCCCGACACGCGGGCGATCGCGCTGCTGCTCCACGGCGGTCGCGAGGTGGGCACCACGCCGGTCCGGGCCTGGAACACGACGGTCCTGCGCATGCGGCCGTTCGCCGGCGCGATCACGGCCCGCGCACCCGACGTGGCCGTCGCCCGGCTGCGGTACCGGTACCGGGGTTGGAACGGCGTCGACGCCGATCCCATCGGGGACGTCGTCTGGGCCCTCGACGCGGTGCGCGTGATCGCCGGCGATCGGCCGGTCGTGCTCGTGGGCCACTCGATGGGTGGCCGGGCCGCGCTCGCAGCCGCGGGGGATGCGTCGGTCACCGGGGTCGTCGCTCTCGCCCCGTGGCTCCCGCGCGACGAGCCGGTCGCGCAGCTGACCGGTCGCGACGTCGTCCTCCTGCACGGGAACCGCGACCACACGACGAGTCCGACCGGCACCGCGGCCTACGCCGAGCGCGCGGCCGCGACGGCGCGCGCGGTCGTCTCCCTGCGTCTCGCCGGGACCGGCCACTCGATGCTGACCCGCGCACGGGTCTGGCACGAACTCGCTGCCCGCTTCGTCGGCGCGATCGCGGCCGACCAAGCGATCGAGCGTGTGGATCCCGGGACCGACCGCGTCGATTCGACCCGGGGCGTCTCGTGAACCGCCCCGCGGCCGCCGTGGTCGGGGCTGGGGTCTCGGGCCTCACCGCCGCGTACCTGCTCCAACGGGAGTTCGACGTGACCCTGTTCGAGCGCGACGACCGGCTCGGCGGCCACGCCCACACCCACGACGTGATCACGCCCGACGATCGGATCGTTCCGATCGACAGCGGCTTCATCGTCCACAACCGCACGACCTACCCGAACCTCATCCGGCTGTTCGCGGAGCTGGGCGTCGAGACGCAACCGAGCGACATGACGATGTCGGTGAGCTGCGCCGGCTGCGGCCTCGAGTACTCCGGCGGCGACGGTCTCCGCGGACTCTTTGCCCAACCGCGCAACGTCACCAACCCGCAGTTCCTCGGCCTGCTCGCCCAGATCAGCGCGTTCCACCGCCGGGCCCGTCGCCTCCTCGCCACCGACGAGAACGGCGCAACGGGCGCCGTGACCCTCGGCGAGTTCCTGGCCGCCGGTCGGTCGAGCCGCTACTTCGTGCAGCACTTCGTGGTCCCGATGGTGTCGGCGGTCTGGTCGTGCCCGCCCGATACCGCCCTCGCCTATCCCGCCCGATACCTGTTCCGCTTCCTCGACCACCACGGCGTGCTGCGTATCACCGGCGCACCGGAGTGGCGCACCGTCACCGGCGGCTCCCGCACCTACGTGGAGCGCCTCGCCAAGGAGATCACCGCCACCGAGGTCGGCACGCCCGTGCGCACCGTTCGACGCGTCGCCGCGGGCGTCGAGGTCCGCGACGACGGAGATCGCACGCGCACCTTCGACCGGGTCGTCGTGGCGACCCACGCCGACCAGGCGCTCGCGCTCCTCGCCGCTCCCACACCCGCCGAACGCGCGACCCTCGGTGCGTTCACGTACTCGATCAACGAGACCGTGCTCCACACCGACCCGTCGATGCTGCCCCGCAGCCCGCACGCGCGCGCGTCGTGGAACTACCGCCTCCGTCGGTGCGACGGTGGTCCCGACCGCACCGGTGCCGCCGGGGTGCAGGTCAGCTACTCGATGAACCGCCTGCAACGCCTCGACGAGCCGCTCGACTACGTGGTCACCCTCAACGGCGGTCCCGATATCGCGGAGCGATCCGTGATCGCCCGGATGCAGTACACGCATCCCGTGTTCACCACGGAGTCGGTCGCAGCCCAGGCCGGCCTCGACGCCCTCAACCACGACGGGCTCGCGTTCGCGGGAGCCCACCACGGATGGGGCTTCCACGAGGACGGTTGCGCCGCGGGCGTTCGCGCCGCACACTCCTTGGGGGTGACGTGGTGACCACAGCGACCCGCTACCAGACGACCATCCGCCACGCTCGGACCGAGACCGTGGACCATCGGTTCACGTACGACCACGTGATGTGGCTCGTCGACGTCGACGACCTCCCGACCGTGTCTGGCGGGCTCCGCCCGCTGCTGTCGTTCGAGGCGCGCGACCACCTCGGCGATCCCGACACCTCGATCCGCGCCAACGTCGACGCCTTCCTGGCCGCGCACGACATCGACCTGGGCGGTGGGCGCGTCCTCATGCTCGCCAACCCCCGCTCGCTCGGACACGCGTTCAACCCGCTCTGCGTGTACTGGTGCTCCCGGCCCGACGGCTCGCTCGCGGCCGTCGTCGCCGAGGTGCACAACACCGAGGGCGGGCTGCACTGCTACCTGCTCCGACCCGACGCCCGGGGCGTCAGCCGCGTCGCCAAGGAGTTCCCCGTCTCACCCTTCTTCGCAGTCGACGGTACGTACGACGTGCGGTGCAGCGGTCCCGACGAGGACCTGCGCATCTCGATCACGCTCCGTCGCGGCCCGACGCTCGCGCCGGTCTTCACCGCCACGCTGACCGGCCGGTCGCTCGGACCCGTCTTCTCCGTGACCGCCGCCGCGCTTCGCCGACCGTGGTCGAGCTGGCGCGTCTCGGCCCTGATCCGCTTCGAGGGGATCCGGCTCTGGCTTCGGGGAGTCCCGACGGTCACCGCCGACCCCGACCCGGTCCCCCTCGACGTTCCGACATCCGAACCGGTTCCCGCAATCCAGGAGAACGCACGATGAGCATCGCCCACCAGGAGCTGGTCCCCAAGGCCGGCCCGGTCGAGGGGCCGTGGCGCGACCTCCCGCCCACCCCCCACCGACCGATCCACGCCGCGATCGCGCGCATGCTGTTGCGTCGCGCGGTGAACCGCCTGCCCGTGCGCGTCGAGCTCCCCGACGGCTCCACCACCGGCGCGGGAACCGCCGACGATCCCCTCATCCGGATCCGACGCGACGACTTCTTCCACCGCGTCGGCTCGCAGGGCCTCATCGGGTTCGGCGAGTCGTACATGGCTCGAGACTGGGACACCGAAGACATCGAGGGTGCCCTCCGCCCGCTCGTGGAGAACGCACTCGTGCTCGTGCCGCAGTGGATGCAGCGGCTGAAGCGCTTCTACGTGCAGCACCTCCCCACCAGCGAGGCCAACACGGTGCGGGGCGCGCAGCGCAACATCGCCCGCCACTACGACCTGTCGAACGAGCTCTTCACGCTCTTCCTCGACGAGACGATGACGTATTCGTCGGCGCGCTTCGCGGCGGGCGACACCCTGGCCGAAGCCCAGGTCCACAAGATCGACCGGCTGCTCGACGCAACGGGAGTCGGCGCCGGCACTCGACTGCTCGAGATCGGGACCGGCTGGGGCGCCCTCGCGATCCGCGCCGCGTCACGGGGGGCGACGGTGACCACCCTCACGCTCTCGCGCGAGCAGCAACAGCTCGCGCGCCATCGGATCGCCGCGGCCGGGGTCTCGGACCGCGTCGACGTGCAGCTCCGCGACTACCGCCAGGCCGACGGGCAGTACGACGCGATCGTGAGCGTCGAGATGATCGAGGCGGTGGGTGCGCAGTACTGGCCGACGTTCTTCCGGGTGCTCGACCGCGTGCTCGCTCCCGGTGGAAGCGTGGGGCTCCAGGCGATCGTGCTCGAGCACGACCGCATGGTCGCCACCCGGGATCAGTACACGTGGGTCCACAAGTACATCTTTCCCGGCGGTGCGCTGCCGTCGATCCGGGCCATCGACGACGCCATCCGCGAGCACACCGCCCTGCGCATCACCGACTGCGATGCGTTCGGATCCGACTACGCACGGACGCTCGGGCACTGGCGGGCCCGGTTCGACGCCCGCGCCGACACCGTCGACGCCATGGGGTTCGACGAGACGTTCCGCCGCATGTGGGACTTCTACCTCGCGTACTCCCAAGCCGGGTTCGCCACCCGGTACCTCGACGTGGTCCAGCTCCGGCTCGACCGGAACGGATCCTGAGATGCCCCGATCCACCGACCTCGCCCGCCGCCTCGCCGATCCCGTCACCACGCTGCTCGGCGCCGAGCTGCCCATCCGCATCCGGGCGTGGGACGGCAGCGAGGTCGGCCCGGCCGATGCGCCCGTCGCGGTCGTCCGCTCGCGGCGTGCCCTCCGTCGCCTGGCGTGGAGCCCCGGCGAGCTGGGACTGGCCCGCGCGTACGTGACCGGTGACCTCGACGTCGACGGTGATCTCGAAGACGGGTTCCGTCGCGTTCGCGCCTTCGCCCGCGAGCACGGCACCTCGATCCACCTCGGCCCCCGCGACTACGCGCACGCCCTCGGCACCGCTGTGCGCCTCGGCGCGATCGGGCTGCCGCCGCGACCACCGGCGTCTGAGGCCAGGGTCGCCGGCCGTCTCCACAGTCGGACGCGCGACTCCGCCGTGATCGCCCACCACTACGACCTGTCCAACGAGTTCTACGAGCTCGTCCTCGACGAGAGCATGGCGTACTCGTGCGCGTACTGGACGTCGGACGCGCCCGACTACTCCCTCGCCGACGCGCAACACGACAAGCTCGAGCTCGTCTGCACCAAGCTCGGGCTGGAGCCGGAGATGCGCCTCCTCGACGTCGGGTGCGGCTGGGGTTCGCTGAGCATTCACGCGGCCCGCTTCCACGGCGTGCACGTGACCGGCGTGACGCTCTCACGCGAGCAGCTCGACTTCGCCCGCAAGCGCGCCGCCGACCTCGGCCTCACCGACCGGATCGACTTCCGGCTGCAGGACTACCGCGACATCGCCGACGGGCCGTACGACGCGGCCGCGTCGATCGAGATGGGCGAGCACGTCGGCGACGCGCAGTACCCCCAGTTCGTCGCCAACCTGTTCCGACTCCTCCGCGACCGCGGCCGACTGCTCGTGCAGCAGATGTCGCGAGGCTCGGCGGCACCGGGCGGCGGACCGTTCGTAGAGGCCTACATCGCGCCCGACATGCACATGCGCCCGGTCGGCGAGACCATCGGCCTCATCGAGGGGGCCGGCTTCGAGGTGCGCGACGTCCACGCGCTCCGCGAGCACTACGCCCGGACCGCCCGGGCCTGGCGCGCGACCTTCGAGGACCACTGGGACGACGCCGTCGCCCTCGTGGGCGAGGAGACCGCGCGCGTCTGGCGGCTCTACCTCGTGGCCGGGGTGCTCGCGTTCGAGGAACGCAGCATGGGAGTGGACCAGATCCTCGCGGTGAAGCCCGACACCGCGGGCGCGACGGGGATGCCGTGGACGCGAGCCGACCGGTGATCGCGGGCAACCGTTCGTGAGCGGATTCCCGACCGGTCACTTCGTGACCGGGCTCGCCGTCAGCGCGATCGCGGTGGTCGTGATGATGCTCGTCACCTGGCTGATCGCCCTGAAGGTCGGCCGGTTCGACGTGGTCGACTCCGCGTGGGGTCTGGGCTTCGTGGTGGTCGCGCTCGTGACGTTCGCGTGGTCCTCGGGCGGTGGCGACGACACCCGCCGCATGCTCGTGGTCGTGCTCACCGCCGTCTGGGGCATCCGGCTCGCCGTGCACATCGCGCTGCGGGCCCGAGGCAAGGGCGAAGACCCCCGCTACGTCGCGATGCTCGCGAAGTCGAAGCACTCGCCGGCGGTGCACGCGCTCGCCTTCGTGTACCTCACGCAGGCCGGCGTCCTGTGGTTCATCTCGTTCCCGGTCCAGGTGGCGATGTACGAACCCGCAGCCCTCGGCTGGATCGCCGGACTCGGGATCGCCGTCTGGGCCATCGGGTTCTGCTTCGAGACGGTCGGCGACTGGCAGCTGCAACAGTTCCGCGACGACCCGACGAGCGCCGGGCAAGTCATGGACCGGGGACTGTGGAGGTACACGCGCCATCCCAACTACTTCGGCGATGCGTGCGTCTGGTGGGGTCTCTACCTGATCGCGGCGCAGACCCTGCCCGGCGCGCTCACGATACTCTCGCCGCTGGTCATGACCTTCACGCTGGCCCGCGGCACCGGCAAGCCGCTCCTGGAACGGGGCATGGCGCAACGCCGGCCCGGATACGTCGACTACGTCGAGCGGACCAGCGGCTTCGTCCCGTGGCCCCCGAAGTCGGGCGATCCTGCGACCTGACGCGACAATGGCGACCATGAGTCCGCCGCTCGACCTCGAGTTCCTCCTGTCGGCGCCCGACGCCGGCCAACTCCCGCCGTCACTCGCCGAGGTCGCGATCATCGGGCGCTCGAACGTCGGCAAGTCTTCGTTGCTCAACGCCCTCGCCCGTCGCAAGCACGTCGCCAAGACGTCGAAGACCCCTGGACGCACGCAACTCCTGAACTGCTTCACCGTGGGGCCGGTCGGCCCGAACGGGAGGAGCGACACCACGCTGGTCGACTGCCCCGGCTACGGCTACGCAGCGGTGTCGAAGACCACACGGGGTTCGTGGCAACGCATGATCGAGCGGTACCTGCGCGAGCGCGAGCAGCTGACGATGGCGATGCTGCTCGTCGACGGCGAGATCGGGCCGACCAAGCTCGACCTCGAGGTCCTCGACTGGCTCCGCGCCAACACGGTGCCCCACTCGATCGTCGCGACGAAGCACGACAAGGTGAAGTCGTCGAAGCGCGAACGACGCCGGCGTGACCTCGCGACCCTGTGCATGCTCGAACCGTCGGACGTGCTCTGGGTGAGTGCGGCCAAGAACACCGGCATCGACCAGCTGCGAGACGTCGTCCGCCTCTGGCTCTCCCTGCGCTGAGGGGTTGGCGTCAGTCGGGGTGGCGGCGGATCTGGTCGAGGGCGGCGCCGTCGCCGGGGCCTCCCCGCGCCTCGAGGTGCTCGACGATCGCATCGCGGTGCGCGCGGTCGACGTTGCGGCCGTACTTGTACTTGGCCCGCACCTCTTCGATCGACATCCGGATCCCGTGGATCACGCGCAGCTTCGGGCCGTGCTCGATCGGGTCCACGTAGGTGCCGTCGGGATCGAGCGCGCCGACCTGGAGCGCGAGCGTGGCCGCGACGTCGGCGGGGTCGGTCTCGACTGTGCAGTCGCCGGTGATCTGCACCGCGGCGTAGTAGGTCGTCGGAATCCCGCGGGCCGGATCGTCGTCGCCGATCGCCTTCCACGCGCCGGGGATGAACGTCCAGTCGCCCGCCACGCTCAGGACGGCCCGCGGGTTCTCGGCCAACGCGGCGATGAGAGGGTTCGCGGCGATGAGGTGCAGCACGACCTCCAACTCCGTGAGCACGAACTGCGTCGGTACGACCACGGGAACGTCGCGGTCACGTCCGGCAGCGACGAGGTGACCGAACCCCTGATCCACCACGAACGCCCGCCACCGGTCCGGGTCGTCGTCGCGGTCGTGCTCGCGGATCAGCATCGGTCTCCCGGAGCGGTGGTCGCGTTCAGACCGCGACGGGGACCGACGTGTCGCGGGGCGCGACGAGGGGCCACGGTCGCTCCCGCTCGACGGCGAGCGCGACGTCGAAGAGCAGCTCGTCGGCGTGGTGGCGGGTGAGGACCTGCATGCCCACGGGCAGACAGTCGACTGTGCCGGCAGGGATCGAGACGGCCGGGTTGCCGTAGATGTTCGAGATGATCGTGAGGCCGCCCATGTTCACGAGGTCGGGGAAGGCCCTGCCCGCGTACTCGAGCAGCGCGCTCGGGAGCTTCGGCGCCACCACGCTCGCCAGGCGGGCGCCGAAGAGCAGACCGCGGAACGCGTAGGTCGCAGCGACGTTCGACTTGGCCCAGTCGAGGAAGCTCGCGGTCTCGCTGCTCGTGGCCGCGTCGGCCGCGAACGCGGGACCGGGGTTCGTGGCCGAGATCACGAAGTCGACCTCGCGGAACGCGGCGGCCATCGCCTCGTTGGCTTCGACCCGCAGCTCCTCGGCGACCGCGGCGGTGCGCAGGTTGTAGAGCGACTGCGACATGTAGAGGCCGGCCGCGATCTCCGACGTCATCTCCGACGCGCACGACGGCCACCGGGACCCGAGATCGGCGAGCAACGTCGCGAGGTTTCCCATCATCCACTGCGCCGCGAGGTTGGGCACGTCGATCGTGAGATCGACCTGCACCATGCCCGTCGACGCGATCAGCGCGGCCGCCTCGGCGCGGAGCTGCTCCTCCACGCCGGGCTCGAGTGTCACCCCGCTCAGCGTGGGGACGATCGCCACCCGCTTGCCTGCGAGGTCGTGGGTGCCGAGTCCGGCCTCGAAGCCGGGGTGCCGGGGGAGGCTCGACGGATCGGCCGGGTCGTACCCACCGCACACGTCGTAGTAGCGGGCCGAGTCGCGCACGGATCGGGCGAGGTTGCCGAGCACGACCGTGTTCGGACGCATGAACGCGTGGGGGCTCCGGGGGATGCGACCGAACGTGCCCTTCATTCCGAGCAGCCCGGTGTAGCCGGCGGGGATGCGGATCGAGCCGCCGCCGTCGCCGCCCGTCGCGAGGCTCACGAGACCACCCGCGACCGCGGCCGCCGAACCGCTCGACGAGCCCCCGACGGTGCGCCCGAAGCGCCACGGGTTGTGGGTGACGCCGTTGAGTCGGGTCGTGCTCACGTTCAGCCCGCCGAACTCGCTCGCGGTCGTCTGCCCGACGGGAACCGCGCCACCGCGCTCGAGCAGTCGCGACACGTTGGTCGTGGTGTACGTGCCGATGCGGTCCCGGAAGACCAGCGACGCCTCGGTGCGGGGCCAGCCCGCGACCGACTCGAGCTCCTTGATGCCCGCCGGCACCCCGCCGAACGGCTTCGACAGATCGGCTCCGGCGGCCGCGTCGCGGGCTCGATCGGCGTCCACGAGCGAGAAGCAGTTCAGCTCGCTCGCGCCGATGGCCGCGAGCGTTGCGTCGAGCTCTTCGACCGGCGACCGTTCACCGGCCCGGAAGGCGTCGACCAGCGAGCTCGCGTCACCCGACCAGGGGGAATCCATCATGGCCCCGATCATGCCACCCCGCGCCCGACGACGAGCGGGTCGCCACCGGCTACGTGCCCGCGTCCGCCTCGCGCTCGGCGATCCACGCGATGAGGTCGTCGACCTCGCCCGATCCCGTCTGGGTGATGAAGGCCTCGGCCCACTCGTCGATCTGGCGGTCGGTGAAGCCGTCGGACCGGAGGCGGGGACGCGCCTCGTTGCCGAGCAGGCGCGCACCCTCGATCGCGCTCGTGGAGCTCGGCACCTCCTCGGGAACGCTGGCGTCGCGGGGCCGTTCGGGGAACACCGGGTCGTCCATCCCGTCAGTCTGGCAAACCGACGCGGGTACGGTGACGATCATGAGCGACAAGGTCTCTCGCCGGGCGTTCTCACTCGGGCTCGCCGGAACGATCGGGCTCGCCGCCGCCGGGTGCGTTCCCGGTGTGGGCAGGTGGTCGGGCAGACGGGGCCAGCCGGGCGACCGGCCCGATCCCCGCCGGCCGGAGGGCACCGATCTCCTGCCTGGGATCGAGCACATCATCGTCTACATGCAGGAGAACCACTCCTACGACTCGTACTTCGGCATGCTCCCCCGCGGCGACGGCTACATCGTCGGCCGGGGTGTGGCGCGCAACAGCAACCGGAACGTCGACGGGAGCGTGGTCCCCGTGTTCCACGCCCCCGACACCTGCCAACTGGGCCCGGGCGTCTCGCAGAGCTGGGACGCCACCCACGCCCAGATCGACCACGGCCGGATGGACGGGTTCCTCGTCGACGGCAACACGAACGCAATGCGCTACTGGGATGGCTCCGACCTGCCGTTCTACTGGTCGCTCGCGTCCACGTTCCCGCTCTGCGACCGCTGGTTCGCCTCCGCCCCGGCGCAGACGTATCCGAACCGCCGCTTCCTCCAGGCGGGCACCGCCCAGGACCTGATCGCGACCGACACCGCGAAGGTCCTGACGATGCCGCACCCGGCCGGCGGAACCATCTGGGAGAAGCTCAACGCCCACGGGATCTCGTGGCGCGACTACGCCTGGGATCTTCCCGACATCGCACTGTTCCCGAAGGTCTACGCCGCGAACACCGACAAGGTGCGGACGTTCCCCCAGTTCCTCGCCGACTGTCGCTCGGGCGCTCTCCCCGACGTCTCGATCGTCAGTCCCGGCGTGACCGCGTACAGCGAGGAGAACCCGAACGACCTGCAGCTCGGCGAGGCCTACAGCGCCTCGGTCATCAACGCGGTCATGGCCAGCCCCGCCTGGCCCAGGACCGTGCTGATCTTCACCTACGACGAGCACGGCGGCTACTACGACCACGTCGCACCGCCCGCAGCGGTTCCCCCCGACGACATCGCCCCCGCGGTCGCGCCGTCGCCGGGCGTGCGCGCCGCGTGGAACCGGTACGGCCTGCGGGTGCCCGGATTCGTGATCTCCCCGTTCGCTCGTCGGAACCACGTGTCGCACGTCACCCACGATCACACCTCGGTGCTGCGATGCATCGAGACCAAGTTCAACCTGGGTGCGCTGACTCGGCGCGACGCCAACGCGTCGAACCTGCTCGACTGCCTCGACTTGCACAACGCACCGGCGTTCCTCGAGCCACCGGTACTGGCCGCTCCCGGCCTCCCCGCATCCGGAAGTCGTTGCCAGCCGGAGACACCGCCGCCGCCGACCGAACCACCGACGGCATCCGGGCCGGCGAACGGGGCCCGCTTCGACCAAGTCGGACCCGATCTCCGGGCCGAGTCGAGCGCGGTCCTGCCCACAGGACGCGTCCGCACCGAATCGCAGGACGAACGACTGAAGCTGCTCGACCACCTGGCGCGCGTCGCCGCCCGCACGGTCTGAGGCGCGGGACCGCCGACGCACGGGTTCCGTGGCCACGACGACGAGAAGATCCTCGACCCCGTTCGTCCTCCTGCCCCCGTCCGAGGGCAAGGCCGAAGGCGGCACCGGCGCGCCCTGGTCCGACGCGACGATGCGCTTCGACCTCGACGCCGAACGTCACCGCGTGATGACCGCGGCGCGGACCCGCCTGCCTGCCGACATCACGAGCGCACCGACGATGGCCGCGATCGACCGCTATACCGGGGTGCTCTACGGCGGGCTCGCGTACCACGGCCT